>CAYGXH010000053.1:0-11653 GCA_964353675.1 uncultured Chlorobiaceae bacterium | reverse complement strand
AGGGAATATCGGGAATTAGGACACTGCTGATACCACCTGAGAGCTTGCTATTCCGCTCCTCGCGGATCAGGGACAGGTTCTGGTTATAAATTGTTAAATCGACGGTTGTTCTTTCGAGGGCTATCGACTTCTTCACCTGAGAGTGGATGGCGGAAGGCTGAAGAATTGCGACCACCACAAGTATAAACACAAAATATCTCATAGTATGCTCCTTTCCCTGCTGGAATTTTCTCTAATAATCAAAACTTAAGGCAATATACAAAATTATTTAGAACCGTTCGATAGTGTGCGAAGCTCCTGTTCCTGATACTGCAGACGGTACAACTTATAGTACACGCCGCCGAGCGCGAGAAGTTCCTGGTGAGTCCCTATTTCACGAATTTCACCTTTGTGCATTACAATGATTGCATGAGCACGTTGGATGGTGGAGAGTCGGTGTGCGATGACGATGGATGTTCTGCCGCGGAGGAGTTTCCGGATTGCCTGTTGAATGAGAATTTCCGCCTCGGTATCAACGCTTGAAGTCGCCTCATCCAGAATGAGCAGAGAAGGATGATGGGCAAGCGCGCGGGCAAAAGAAATCAGCTGTTTCTGGCCGACGGAGAGTGTTGCGCCCCGTTCTTTCACCTCTTCACCGTATCCTGCCGGCAGGGATTCAATGAATCTGTTTATTCCCACTACACGCGCCGCTGCACGGATTCTCTCCTGAGAGATACCGTCATTGCCAAGGTTGATATTATAATTGATGTCTCCGGAAAAGAGAAAGACATCCTGGAGAACGACAGCCGTACAGCGCCGCAGTTCGTCTTTTGCTATCGATCTGATATCGATACCGTTAATGAGAATTTCTCCGCGCTGGAACTCATAGAAACGGCATAGCAGGTTAATGATAGTCGTTTTGCCTGCGCTGGTGTGACCTACGAAAGCGACCGACTCGCCCGGATTAATCCTGAACGACACATTTTTCAGGATCCACTCTTCGTCCTGGTATGCGAACCACACATTCCGGAATTCAATCGAAATCGGTCCCGGAGTCAGATGCACCGGAGATTCAGGTTCTGAAATTAATGTTTTGTCGTCGAGAAGCTTGAACACTCTCTCCGACGAAGCCATGGCGGTCTGCATGATGTTGTATTTCTCCGAAAGATCGCGAATCGGCCGCCAGAACATCTCATTAAACTGAAGAAATGCCATGATGGTGCCAATCGTGATTGATCCTCCGAGCGCACCCACACCCGCGTACCATACTATGAGTCCGATTGCCAGCGCACCGATTAGGTCGACTCCGGGATAGAACAGAGCGTAGTAAAAAATCGATTTGATGTTTGCATCACGGTGAGCAGCGTTTATATCAGAAAATTTCTGAAACGATTTACGCTCCCTGTTGAAAATCTGATCAACCATTATCCCCGTAATGTGTTCCTGCATGAATGTGTTGATGCGTGCGAGCTGTATCCGAACTTCACGGTATGCTCCCCGGGCTTTCTTCCGGAAGAGAAAAGTACCGTAAAAGAGCAGAGGCAGAACGCTGAGCGATATCAACGCCAGCTCCCAGCTCATGGTGAACATGAAGTAGAGGATGCCGATGATCGTGAAGACATCGCTGAAGACCATGACGATCCCCGAGGAGAACATTTCGTTGAGCACTTCAACGTCATTCGTAACGCGGGTAATCAGTCGTCCGATCGGATTACGGTCGAAGAACTGGACTCCAAGCCTCTGAAGGTGCGTAAAAACCTGCATACGCAGATCAAATATCGTCCTCTGCCCGATCCACTGAGTGAGATAGGCGCTTGCGTACTGGACAAAACCGCGCAATACCATAACACCGAGAAAAGCCGTCACGGTAATGAGCAAACCTTTGGGATCGCGTTGAGCGATATTAACATCGACTGCGTACTTCGTGAACCAGGGTCGGATCGCTTCCATGCCCGAAACAATAATGCTGAGAAAGACTCCGAGAACAACGTACCGCAAGTATGGTTTCAGGTACGTGAGAAGTCTCCTCATGAGACGCGCATCATATGCTTTCCCGAGAATTTCTTCTTCGTGCATAAACGAAATGGTACTTAGTAGTTAGTACTTGGTACTTTGTAAAAAAATCTAACCTGTAATATCATGTAATTTTTCAGAAACATTTTAACGAATTACAAAGTACCAAGTACGAAGTACAATTACATTGACTCCAATTCCTCTTCGAGGAGCTGCTTATCGTACAGATCGGCATAGATACCGCCGAGAGCGATCAGTTCATCGTGGTTGCCCCGTTCTACAATTCTCCCTCCGTCGATGACGATGATGAGGTCCGCACTTTTTATCGTCGAGATTCGGTGACTGATGATAATACTTGTACGGTTTTTCATCACAATACGGAGGCGTTTGAGAATATCCTCTTCGGTATATGTGTCGACCGCGGAGAGCGCATCATCGAGTATGAGAATCTTGGGATTACGCATGACGGCCCGAGCGAGACTAGTTCTCTGCTTCTGACCGCCAGATAGGGTTATCCCCCGCTCACCGATCCGGGTTGCATACTTATCCGGAAAATCTCCGATATCTCTCGAAATCTGTGAAATCTCAGCCGCATTGATTACATCTGTATCCGTACTGCTGTCGACGCCGTATGCGATATTTTCAGAGAGCGCATCCGAAAACAGGAAGGTTTCCTGCTGAACATATCCAATATGTGACCGCAGTACCGGGAGCGGAATCTTTCGTATCGGAATTCCATCAATAAGAATCTCTCCCTCCGTAACATCGTACAACCGGGGGATGAGGTTGACGAGCGTCGATTTACCCGAACCGGTATATCCCACAATGGCGAGCTGCATTCCCTGCGGTACCTTGAGGGAAATGTTATTGAGTACCGGATGCTGTTTCCCCTGATGGATGAAACTCACATTGCGGAACTCAATCTCCCCTCTCAGCTCCTTGATGGAATAATCGGTTTCCTGAGTCTCCCGGATTTCCGGTTCGGTATCCATGATCTTCATCAGCCGCTCCATAGAGGCAGCGCCTTGCTGAAGGAGATTCGTTACCCATCCGAATGCTATCATCGGCCAGATGAGAAGCATGATGTAACCGAAAAATGCCGTCAACATCCCGATGGAAATTTCTCCGGCAATTACTTTCAGACCACCGACGTACACCGTAATTACGAGAGATGCTCCAATTAGGACGAACATGAGAGGCCAGAGAATTGATTGGATTTTCGCGAGTACAAGATTTTTTTTCATATATTCCCAGCTTAGGTCCCGGAAGCGGTCGATTTCAAATGCTTCCCGAACATACGATTGGACAACGCGTATCCCCGAGAGATTTTCCTGTGCTCTCATCGTCAGAATAGAAAACTGCTCCTGCCGTTCCTGAAACTTTTCATGTATTTTCCTGCCCAGCTTATAGACAAACAGAGAAACAAGAGGGAGCGGCAGAAGCGCGTAGAGCGTCAGCTCCCAATCACTCAGAAACATCATTACAAGTACCATCGTGAATGTCATAAGGGTATCGCTCGGGTACATGATGCCGGGTCCGACGACGTTACGCACGGCGCCGATGTCGTTCGTTGCGTGCGCCATAAGATCGCCGGTCGGTGTATTCTGAAAATAAGAAAGGGAGAGTGTCTGAAGATGCTTGAGAAAATCATTTCGGAGATCAAACTCAATATGACGCGAGACCACTATGATCGTCTGCCGCGTCAGGTACATAAAAAATCCAGCCAATATACTGAGTCCGACGATGACAGCCGCGTAAACGAGGAGAGAAGTGCCGTCGATGGTTTTCGAATCGAGACCGGCTTTGAGTTTATCAATGGCGAATCCGACAAGGCGGGGCTGGAAAACTGTGAAGACATTGCTCATCACAACGGCAACGAGTCCCCAGAAAAGCGTTTTACGGTAACGCCACAGGTAGGGCTTTAATCGGAGAAGCGACTTCATGTGTGCGAGCTACATGAGGGATAAAATCCGTTGGAGTTATTGATGGTCATGCATCATTCTGCGGACGCCGGAGAGGTTTGTGCATTTCCCTTATCCGATTATCTCAAAGCCTGTATATGGATGCAGTACTTTGGGAACGATGACCTTCCCTTCCGGTGTCTGGTACTGTTCAAGAATCGCCGCGACGACTCTCGGCAGGGCTAATCCGGATCCGTTCAACGTATGAACAAATTCAGGTTTACCCTCCGCCCGGGGCCTGAACCGGATGTTCATTCTCCGTGCCTGAAATGCCTCAAAATTGCTGATAGATGACACTTCAAGCCAGCGCTCCTGGCCCATGGACCACACTTCAAGGTCATATTTTTTTGATTGAGTAAATCCCATGTCTCCGGTACACATGAGGAGTACATGGTAGCGGATACCGAGTTTCCGGAGGAGCTCTTCAGCATCCTCGCGCAGTCCATCTAACTCATTGTATGATACACCGGGATGAACGAATTTTACCAGCTCGACCTTATCAAATTGGTGAATGCGATTCAAACCGCGTACATCTTTTCCGTACGATCCTGCTTCGCGGCGGAAGCACGGTGTATATGCGCAGTACTTGACCGGCAGTTGCTGCTCGGTGAAAATTTCATTTCGGTGAATATTCGTCACCGGTACTTCCGCCGTCGGGACGAGATACAGATTATCCTTCGTCACAACGTACATCAAATCCTCCTTGTCGGGAAGCTGTCCCGTTCCCATCGCGCTTTCAGCGTTGACCATGAGAGGAGGCTGAATTTCCTTGTAGCCGCGGCGTGACGCCTCATCGAGAAAGAAATTGATGAGAGCCCTCTGAAGCGTTGCACCGCGTCCCTTGTAAAGCGGAAAACCCGCCCCGGTGATTTTAACTCCGCGTTCAAAATCAATGATATCCAGCTTCTGGGCAATTTCCCAGTGCGGTTTCGGAGAGAAATCATTATTTTGCAATTCCCCCCATTCAGAAATGACTTTATTGTCTGCCGGAGTATTACCAACCGGGACAGACGGATGCGGCAGGTTAGGGATTGTCAGCAGTAATTCGTCGAGGTCGCTCTCAACCGTTTTCAGTTCTTCGTCAATTACCCGTATATGGCCTTTTACCTCTTCCATCTGAGCAATCGACTGAGAGGCATCTTTTCCTTCCCGCTTAAGTTTACCTATTTCTTCGGAGACTACATTTCGCTTATTTTTCATCGCCTCTACCATCTGCAGCAGGTCGCGGCGATGTGAATCGATTCTTAAAACTTCATCGACACAGTCTGCGGCTCCTTTTTTGCGTATCCCTTCCCTGACGAGATCCGGATGTTCACGAATAAATTTGAGATCCAGCATATTTTATTTTCCTATTCAGATTAGTCTATTCCTAATAATTCTCCGACATAATCAACGTCCTTATCGCCACGACCAGAAAGATTTACTATAATAATATCATTTTTACTCATATTTTTAGCTGTTTTGACTAGATGAGCAATTGCATGTGCACTTTCCAATGCAGGGATTATTCCCTCCGTTTCGCTTAATAATGAAAATGCGCTAAGGGCCTCTTTGTCGTTTACAGTGACATATTGTACTCGTTCTTGATCTTTAAGATAAGAATGTTGTGGGCCTACGCCAGGATAATCTAATCCAGAAGCGATTGAATGGACAGGAAGAGGATTGCCCTTTTCATCTTGAAGTAAATATGTGAACATTCCATGTAAAGTCCCGGGTGATCCCAATGCCAGCGTTGCGGCATGATCCCCAGACTTAAAACTTCTACCAGCTGGCTCTACCCCAATCATTTTAACTTGATCGTTCAAAAAAGCATGAAAAAGACCCATCGCATTTGATCCTCCTCCTACACATGCCACCAAAAGGTCAGGTAGTTTATTTTCCTTCTCAATTATTTGTTTGCGCGCTTCTCTCCCAACGATGGATTGAAAATCTCTCACCATCATAGGGTATGGATGTGGGCCAACTACTGATCCGATGCCAAAAAAGGAGTTTTTATAATCTTTTAAATATGCGCCGAATGCACTATCGACCGCATCTTTTAAACATTTCCCTCCGCTTTCCACTGTAACAACTTCAGCACCAAGCATTTTCATACGTAAAACGTTTGGATGTTGTTTTTTTATATCAATGGCTCCCATATGTACTTCACACTTCAAGCCCACTATTACCGCAGCCGTTGCCAGAGCCACTCCATGTTGTCCAGCCCCAGTTTCAGATAATAATTTTTTCTTTCCCATTCTCTTAGCCAAAAGAGCTTCTCCCAAAGTATGATTTATCTTATGTGCGCCCGTGTGATTAAGGTCCTCCCTTTTTAAATATATTCTTGGACCACCAAGTCTCTCTGTGAGATTCTTTGCAAAAAATAATGGGGACGGGCGGCCGACATAATCAGACAGAAGCGTTTGGTATTCTTTTTGGAACTCAGGATCATTTTTAGCATTTTCATAAGCCACCACTACTTCGTCTAATGCCTCTTTTAATTCTGGCGGAACAAATTGACCGCCGTATTTACCAAAGAAACCTTCTTCATTTGGTAAATTTTGGTAGTTATTATTTTGTAAATCTAAGTTTTTCATATGATTATAAAATTAATATTAAATAATATTACATCCTCATGTTGCGATTTTTCCATCTTCATCAACAAAAAGAGGCAGTTGATTTTTCAGTATTGTCAGGCCGCGTTCAATCCCTGACATTTTCAACCCTAATTCGATTTCTGCCTTCAATGTAATAAAGCCGGATTTCAGCGGTCTCGGCGCGGGTTGTTTGAACTGAGATGATTTCACCGGTTGAATCATCTTTTTATTAAATCCAAAAATCCCGGCAAACGATAATGCAAAGTCATACCGGCTGACAATATCTGCGCCCGCAATGTGGTAGAGTCCGTTCCGCTCGAGCTCAACTATTTTCAAAATAGCGAGTGCGAGATCATCGACGAATGTCGGATTGCCAATCTGGTCATCAACGACACGGATCTGTTTGCCTCCCTTGAAATTGTGGTAGAGCCAAAGGGCAAAATTCGACTTCACCTTATGACCGATACCGTAGAGAACCATCGTTCGTATAATCGTCGAGGGAGTGCTCGCAATGCGCAGTACGTTCTCGCTGGCAAGTTTTGTTCTGCCGTAGTAGCTTATCGGATTGGTGCGATCTGATTCTCCATAAGGACCGTTCTCTCCATCAAAGACGTAGTCGGTGGAAAGGTGAATAACTTTCGCGCCGACGAGATTAGCGGCGTGTGCGATATTTTCCACACTTCCGACGTTTACTTTCCAGGCAAGGGCGCGATCTTTTTCACACAGATCGACATCGGTGATTGCGGCGGTATGTATAATAATCTCAGGTTCAAACTCATCGATAATCTTCCGTACCTCCTGCTTCTGCGTCAGATCAAGCTTCCGGTATGGAAATATATCTTCGTCGAAGACAGATTCCGCTTCCAATGACACAAGCAATAAAGGATAATTGCCTCTCGAGAAGATGTCAACGACTTTTTGTCCGAGCAGTCCATTGCTCCCGGTGATTAAAATGCGTTTCATGGATTACCGCAGAGATTCTTCGAGTACGACCGAACCGTCTGTCTTCTCATCACGGTACTTGATAATTATAGGCGTGTAAACCGAGAGAGCATGTTCACGTGCAAATGGATTATTCAGCTGTCTCCCGCCGGGGATCACAACGGCGCCTTCCGGAATCGACAGCGGCACTTCTTCGCTCCCCTTGTATATTTGCTGACGGACGAGATCGTAAACAGGCGTTGCTCGGGTTAGGATCACGCCGGCTCCGATTACCGCTCGTTTCATGACGGTTGTACCCTCGTAAATACCGGCATTCCCTCCGATAAACACTTCATCCTCTATAATAACCGGCATGGATCCTATTGGTTCAAGGACTCCGCCGATTTGTGCGGCTGCACTGCAGTGTACCCGCTTGCCGATTTGTGCGCACGAACCGATGAGTGCATGGGAGTCAATCATGGAATGTTCATCCACATACGCTCCGATGTTGATGTAAGCCGGCGGCATGATTACCACCCCTGCGGCTACATATGCGCCGTCGCGGACGACAGTTCCGCCGGGAACGATACGGACTTCATGATTACCGGTAAACTGATGCACACCCATCGTATCCTTGTCGAAAAATTGAAAAATCTCACTCTCCGTAAATTCAACAAGTTCTCCGACACGAAAGGCGAGGAGTATCCCCTTTTTCACCCATGTATTTACTTTCCATGCTCCCGAGGTTTTATCCGCGGCGCGGATGTCACCGCGATTGAGGCCGAGTTTCAGCTTCTCAATTACCTGCAGCGCTTCATCACGATTTATGCCTTCAACAGGCAGATCATAGAGACGTTCGACTTCCTGCTGAAGTGTCATTTGAGTTGGAGTTCCTTTAGAATATTTTTCATCGTCGATTTGTGTTTCTCGCTCAACCGAACGAGGGGCAGACGGTAATTTTCACCGATGAGACCCATCGCCGCCAGTATAGCCTTTACCGGAATCGGGCTTGACTCTACGAAGTTGAACTGCATGAGGTTGAGGAGTGTATTGTGAATTTTTAATGCTTCATTGAAACGACCCTTTAAGCACAGTTTCACCATTTTTGAAAACTCCTTTTTTACTGATACGGCGACCACCGAGATTACTCCGTCGGCGCCCAATGCCATTAACGGAAGAGTCAGGGCATCGTCTCCCGACCAAACACCGAATCCTTTCGGCCGTTGGCGCAGGATTTCCATTATGTTGGTTAGGTTGCCTGATGCTTCTTTCACTCCCGCAATGTGCGGGAATTCCTCCGCAAGCCGCAGCATTGTCGATACTTCCATCGTACACGCCGTACGGCCGGGAACATTATAGAGGATTATCGGCACTTCGACTGCAGAGGCGATAGCTGCATAGTGCTGGTAGAGACCCTCCTGGGTCGGTTTATTATAGTACGGAGTCACCGATAGAATTGCATTTGCTCCTTCTGCGATTACTCGCCTCGCAATTGTGATTGTTTTGCTGGTTGCATTGCTTCCGGCGCCTGCAATAACCTTCACTTTGCCTTGCACCCGTTCGGCGACGCTGCTCACAACCTGCAGTTGTTCGCTTTCGCTGAGTGTGACGCTTTCCCCTGTCGTCCCGACAGGGATGATGGCTTCAACGCCACCAGTCAATTGGCGATCAACAAGTTTCTTTAATGACCGGATATCGACATCACCGGTTTCTGTAAACGGTGTGACGATTGCCGTTCCTGTTCCCCGGAAAAGTATAGTACGTTTCATAGTATTTCAGAGAGATGTGATTAAGTCTTTCATTGTGAATATACCCTTTTTCCCTTTTAACCATTCTGCCGCCATGACCGCTCCGAGAGCAAAACCGGCTCTATTTTTTGCAATATGAACTACTTCGATAGAGTCCGCCTCCGAGTCGAAAATTACCGAGTGTTGTCCTACTACATGCCCGATGCGGGTTGAGGTTATATGGAGCTGTTCCGGTTTGATTTCCTTGCGGATTGTATCGCTCAGTACATTTTTTTTCCGACGGATATTCTGCAGAACAATCTGACCGAGCGTCAGGGCCGTACCGCTCGGACTGTCGACTTTTCCTTTATGATGAATTTCATGAATACCAACATCGTAACAGTCGTACTTATCGATAAGGTGTGAGGTCGTTGCTAGAATGTGATAAAATATATTCATCCCGAGGGAGAAGTTGGCAGAGTACATCAGGCCGATTTTTTTCTCCTTCACAATCTTCTCGATCTCCTTTAATTTATCGTACCATCCTGTCGTACCAACGACGATGCTCTTACCACACTCCGCCAATGCCTTGACATTTTCTATGACAGCCGCCGGCGTTGAAAAGTCGATACAAACATCAACATCCGCAAGCGACTGATGGGTAAGGCCAATTGCCCCGAGGTTATTTTCAATTGTAAATATCTTTTTTACATTAATGCCTTTTTCACCGGCTACTCTCTCAACCTCTTTACCCATCTTGCCGTGGCCGAGCAGTGCAATATTCATTCTACACACTCCATTCTTCACGCTAAAGTCGGACGCAACTCCGACAGTGAGTCGATTCCATTTGCCCCCGGAAACCGGGCATTGAATGATGCTGCCTCATTTGCGAACTGTGCAGCTTTATGGATTTCCTTTGATCTGAGATACTCAACACAGTACGCTGCTGCATAGACATCGCCGCATCCTGTGGCATCGATAACTTTTTCGGGTTTAACCGCAGGGATGTCATATCGCATAACCTGCTTATGTTCATTAACGAAGATTGTACTTCCACGGGAGCCCCTCGTTATATTGAGAACCTTAGTATTAAGTGCGAGAACCTGCCGTGCGAGGACAGTCTCGTCTGTAATCTCATCCGTTAATGCCATAGCTTCGTTCTCATTCATCTGGACGCTGTGAAGCATGAAAAGCCAGCGGCGCCACATGTCGAGAGGACGATAAAATCTCGTGTAATCGGGATTGACTCCGCACACCAGGCAGTGAATGTCGAGGTAGATTGGCGTCCGCTCTTCCCTGACTTCCATGCGAATTTCGTCGAGAACTTCGAGTGTAATGTCAAAACCTGATATCATATTTATTAAAATCATATCCGACGAAAGAGCAGGCTGAATTTTCTTTATTGGAATTGATTCAGAAATAAACCTTGAGCACTCGATCCGGCTACCCGACGGTCCGTATGTTAACGTCACCTGATTCGTCGTGCCATTCATACGGTATATCGCCGATGTATCAATATTGCCATACTTGTCCAGGAGTGCGATCACACTGTCGTAATCAGATTTTCCAACTCCAAACACCGGCACGACAAGATCATTCGGACTGAGAAGGTTTGCCAGCGCCCCGACCGAGTAGAAGATGCCTCCGTAGCTGTTGCTTTCATTTCCATCGGAGTGTTTGATAAGGTCGAAACAGAGATGACCCAGGACGGCAATTTTCACATTACACCTTTGCCGTGAATGGGTAGTTGCCTATTTCACACAAACGCCAGAGGCCCTGACATGAAAACTGATTTTCGTAGAGCGCTCTGCCGATTATTACCGAATCAACTCCGATAGGTTCGAGCTCCTGCAGCTGCATGAGATCCTTCAGCCCCTGTACGCCGCCTGATACAGTTACATGCATGCGGCTTTTTTCTGCCAGCAACCTGATCGCATCGAATCGCGGATGCCGGCCGGATTCATCTTCCACGATATCCGTATAAATTGCACGCTTGAAGCCGCTCTCCTTCGCATTGATTACCGTTGAGATCGGTGTTAGACACGAATCTTCCCGCCCCCCTTTGATCCGAACGTGGAAATTTTTCGCGTTAATACCGAGAGCAACTTTAGTATCGCCGAACGTATCGAGTATTCTGAGCGCCTCATCCGGGTTTTCTATAAAAGCTGTTCCGATAATAACACGATATATTCCGGCATCGAGAGCCTTTTTAGCATCCGAGACGGTTCGGATACCGCCGCCAAGTTCAACAGGTACATCTACCTTCGCAACTATTTTTTTAACGACATCAAGGTTAACCGAATATCCCGCCTCGGTTCCGTCTACATCGGTCACATGCAGAGCTTTCGCGTTTTCTAATCTCCAGAGCTTCGCGACTTCTACGGCATCATGGCTATACGTATGCCCTCCGACCCCGCAGATCGTTCGGGCGCACATTCCCTTTTTCAGCTCGAGAGATGGAATAATAAGCAGCATG
>CAYGXH010000052.1:0-11736 GCA_964353675.1 uncultured Chlorobiaceae bacterium | reverse complement strand
CCTGACGGGGAAACTCTGTATTGAATACCAATTCACATATTTCGAGCGATCTCCATTTTCAATGATATCCTTAAATGCCAAAACATCTATACCGGTATGATTGAACACGCCATCGATGATGACCCTGATCTTTCGTTTATGGCATTCATGGAGGAAATTCCGGAAAGTCTCTTCACTCCCGAAGTGAGGATCGATTTTGAAATAATCTTTTGTGTGGTACTTATGGTTGGTATTTGATTCAAAAACCGGATTGAGATAGAGGGCGTTGATCCCGAGATCAGAGAGGTAATCCAGGTGATCGATGATACCCTTAATATCTCCGCCGAAGTAATTGGTTGTGGTTGGTTTCTCGTTCCACGGTACTTTTCCTTGAGGGTCGTTAGCCGTATCGCTGTTGGCAAACCGTTCCGGAAAAATCTGATAGAAGATTGCGTCCTTAGCCCATCCAGGGATGAAAGATTTATTTGGTGTCTGCCCGGAGGAACATCCGATGGCTATGATAGAGAGGATAAGAAGTCCGAATCGTACCATTGTGACAGGCGTCCCGCGAATAAAATAAAAAAGGCGCCGCCGCTCATCGCATGGGCAGCGAGCGCCTTTTAATGTGGATAGAACTTACTTCATGAGGACCATTTTATACGTGTTCACATAGTCCCCTGCCGTGATCTTGTAGAAGTAGATCCCGCTCGTGTAGAGGGAGGCATCAAATGTGACACCATAGGTTCCTGCATGTTGTTGCTGATTGATGAGAGTTGTAACAACTTGTCCGAGAACGTTGTACACAGTCAGTGTGACAAACGATTCCTCGGGGATTCCGTACTCGATCATCGTTGTCGGATTGAAGGGATTCGGATAATTTTGCTTGAGGTTATACTGCTTCGGAGCTTCCGCGATCTCCTTCACACCGGTAATGTCGGTAAGCGTCGATATACGCATCACGCCGAAAGTATCGACCGTCGTTGCACCCGACATATAGCGTGTCATCGGTAATGTGTGATTAGTTGCGAATCCGGCTTCGTTATCGTTACCGCCGCCGTTGTTCACCGCGTCACCCCAATTGATACCATACTTATACGGAACCTCAAGTGGTGTATACGCGGGCATTGTAATGGTATTTGTAAAGATATAATCACCCACAACAGCATCACCGTTGGTACCGTCGTCGTACAATTTAATCATCCGTATGCTGTCCGCATTAGGCCATCCGCCTACGGGCCATTGGAGAGGCAGAGCACTTCCGGCTATATGGACAGTATTGATGACCGGAAATGGTAACGTGTTGATTATGGAAACTGCACCAACCGTGTAAACTGTAAATTTTATATCGCACGGTTGATTGATGACGTTATCAAGAGTACCGTTATTGAACGACGCACTGAACTCGGCTGTAAGATTTGCGATGTCCTCGGCCGTAAAGACATAAATCCGGTTGTCGCTGAGGCTTTCCCAATTATTTTCGGTATACCAGAATTTAAACTGAACGGTTTCGCCAACGCCTCTGCGAATAACTGCTGTACCTTCATAAACATCCGGTTCAAGCGGTCTTGGTTCAAGAATCGTTATTTTCGAAGTCCAGCCATTAAAGTCACCATTGGCCGAGACAGTATCCGTAGCCGGATCAAACCGTCCCGATAGCCGTTCAAGTTCCATATTGCAGATAAATGTAAAGGTTATATCGTATTGTTGTACGAAAACGCTGTCATTTTTAAACCAGGCGTAGTATACGCTCGGGTAATCAGGAATGAGATAGCTCCTGTTCGGGTCACCTTCCCATACTGAAGCTGACGCTGAAACATCATAGAACTGGTATTTAAATTCAATCGTTTCTCCCACACTATCGGCTTTAAGATTCACGGTATAGAGAGAATCCAGATCCGGATCGGTCATTATATCGCGGGAATTACCCCAATCGTTAAATGAACCGCTGACGAACAGTGTATCCGCTGCAGGATCGAAATTGCCCTTGAGTATCTGCACACTCATGTTGCACTGGAACTCAACAGCAACCAGAGTATCCGCATGTACGCCCGCTACATAAAGTTCAACTGGTGCAGCGGATCCGATACTTACAAGAAAAGCTGTAAGCATAATTGTTGTAAAAATTTTCATAACCCTAATCCTCACATTGTTAATGAATCAGTTTGTTACGTTATTTACTAAAACTTAATACCCACCCCAAAATGCTGTGTATAGCTCAGAGCGCCAAAATCCTGATAGGCATAATCAAGATTGGCAGATATTCCCGGCGATAATTCGTACTTCAAACCGAATCCGAGACTCAGTCCTTCTTCGGAATTCGGTAGAAATGCCGATTTATACCCCGCCCTGAGAAACACATTTTCACTGAACGAGTATTCACCGCCGAGATTTAACGCTTCAGCATTGTCATTCGGATGTATTGCATCAACGCCGAATGTCAGGCGGTTATCCCCATAAGTGAAATCTTTCGCAATTCCGACCCGAAACACCAGCGGGAGCGGATATGCATCAGTTTTAAGCTTGGAGAGGATCTGGTCATTGTTGCCGCTCATATCAGGATTGATATCGTGCAGTACAAATAGATCCTTTCCATCAAGCTGCATTTCGGTGCCGAAATTTGATATTGTTGCGCCGATACGCACTCCGTAAACATCAGAGATGAACAGAGTCCCCAGATCTAGCGCGAACGCTTCTGCGGAACTGTTCCATATTCTCTGGTTTATATATTTAGCACCCAATCCAAGTGAAAAACGATCGCTTAGATTATACGAATAAGTTAATGAAATTGCAACATCTTTCGCAGAAAAATATTCACCCGTACCTTCCTGTTCCTGCAGTGTAGTAACCTCCATGTCACCATAATTCAGGTAAGTAATGCTGAATCCGGTGCTCCCGTACTCACCTAAGTTCAGCACAATCCCAGCCCAGTTGTAGGATATGTCGGAAAACCACTGCGTATGGGCAAAAAACGCCCCATTTGCCTCCATACGGGAAATTCCGGCTGGATTCCAGTAGAGAGCCGTCATGTCATTGGCGGTTGCGACGAATGCTCCACCCATAGAAATTGCGCGCGGACCGATACCTATGTTTAAAAAAGGTGCGGCAGTCGAGCCAACTTTTGTTTGTCCGTACAGCAACGGACATGAAATAAGTAAAAGACAAAGAATTCTCTTCATAGTGATTTATCGCCTATTTTATGAGAGCAAACTTTCCGGTTTTTATACCGATGTTCGGAGCATCGAGGACGTAGACGTAGACACCATATGCCGCATCTATATTTTCTTCCGTCCGCAGATCCCATGCGACATCGCCGTTGAACAGATTTTCCTGGCGGAGCGTTTTTATGAGTTCACCGCGAACCGTGAAAATTGATATTTTTGAACCGGGCGGAACACGCGTGAATCTGATACTCCGCTCACCTCTTCCGCTCGTCTGAGTGCTGAGAAGTTTTGGTTCTGCTTCGTGAGTGACGACATACGGATTCGGCACAACTTTGATCTGATCGAGTTCTGATTTTGCCTGAGCGGCATCGACTCGGGAACCGTGCAGAGTGAAATGAAAAATGTCCTGATTGCTGAACGGTTTCAGAGTTGCCATGTGGAAAATTCCGCTCTGTTCGAGTGGTGCATTCGCCGTATTGTAGTAAATATTGACCCGCCAGGTTCTGTTAAGTGTTGATCCGATGAATTCTTTAAAATATATACTGTGAGCGGTCCCGACAGTTCCTGTCCTGAAATAAACGAAATCGATGTACGTGTTGGTTGAAATATTTTTAATGCGGAAGTTGACCGGCTTAGCTGTAATCGTATTGGAGGGTGTCCGGGGATACAGCGTATCAGGTACAGACGTATCAACGATGGAATCGTAAAATTCGATCTGGTAATCATAAGGCATTTTGATACCGTTGTACGTAGAAGCTATTCCGGTATCTGCTACCGTCCACCGAAAAGGTGTGAAAAAATACGTCGGCGGAGTTATGGATGTGATGTCTTCGAAATACGAATTCAGCGTATCCTCCTGTATTGCAGCGTCATTGAGTATTTGTACCTTGAATCCGTGAATGATTGGTGTATTCCCGTAGAAGAGGGTATCATAGGATACAAGTGTATCAAACGTACCGACATAAAAATTGGTATCACTCACATATGAATTTCCGTTCATCACAATTTCAACGCCTGTAGGAATCTGGACGGTGTCGCCGGGGGCGACGTGTATTTGTTGATTCAGCGAAGGGATGGAGAGAGTATCTGTGGTTGAAAGATCCACGAGCGACCAGTCAGTCGTGTAGCCCTGAAGCGCCGAATCGTTAAATACGATATTATACTGAGCGCCATCACGTATTTCTTTGTCGTCGATAACTTCTATCCATGCGGAACCGGTTCCACGGAAGGGGGGAATTTTTTCAAGATCCGATGGTCGTGCGTCACGATATCCGATTGACGGTCTGCCCGGTGTGATGTACCCTGTATTGTCGTCTGTGATAATCTGACCCGTGTTGTTGATGAATATATATTTTGAATTCTCCGAGGGGAAGATATTAAGAGCCACATCCCCTCCGTCGTATGCAACCACTGCGTAAAAATACCGCTGACCGGGAACGACATTGGAATCAACGAAAGTATTGACGACGCCGGTATTGTTCCCCAGGTAGTATGTGGTTCCACCAACCTGTGTAAGCAGACTGGGAGAAGGAGTAAAAAATCCGTCGATTGTATCAGCGAGATCGAATTGTGCGATCGGTTTATCGAAAGCGAGCACACCCAGCGCGTCCGTGATGCTTCGTGCATCCTCGAATCCTGCGTCTGTGGCACGGTAGATCTTATAGCCCTGAAAATCTTTTTTCTTGGTGATGAAATCCCGTGAATTTTCCGTTAGATCCCCGTTCCAGTAGAGAGTCGGTTTTCCATCCTTTTCCGTAAGCGTAATCTTGGGTTTCCGCGGAGGTTGAGGGAATTTGTATCCTGCGTTGTAGATTTGCTGAACGATCTGTTTGTTTCTTTTTATATCCTCGTATGTTTCGCCGAAAAGAAGTGCGACGGAAAACCGTTCAATCTGCCGAGGCCGCATCGGGAAATAACCGGATGAGTATATGAAATCGCCGTCCTGCGGCTGGGACGAGATAATATCAAATCTTCCAGGCGTCATTCTGCTCCAGAGCAGATTATCGTTGCTCATATCGGGGGAGGCGCTGATGTTGAAAAAATTAAAGCTCGTGAGTCCGATTTGATCGGATTCATCCGGATCCGTTTTACCAAAGTTTGGTTCTCCCTGATCCGGCCTCTCATTCCCTTCTGTTCCGTCTGCATCCGGACCCGGGTATCCATCATCGTTAGGACCTAATCCGTCAGCCCCTATATCATCATATACCTGATCCCAATCTCCATCTTCATCACCCGACCAGTGAGGGATCAAACGAACAGTACCATCAGGAGTTTTTACCCAGCTTGTAATGATATCACCTGCCTCATTATCCCGTTTTTCATCGATAAGAGGATCATTGAGGCCTGCGCCGCCCAAAAAATCCTTATAGACAAGGGTTGGAAAATTTCTGCGCTGACGGGTCTCAAAATGTACGGCCTGGTTCTCGTCGATAAGCCCGTCCAGATCGTTGTCGATACCGTCATATGCAGATGTGTGGGGAACGGAGACGCCGTTCACGATCTGCGCAATGTGCCCTTCCCGGAATTTCGTCACACCGGCGACGATGATGAATCGAACTCCGAGAGAGTAGACTGTGTCGACTGGTCCATGTATCGTGTAGATGCTCCTCTCATAGGTTGTGGGATCGATTAGTGCAATTTTCGTCCCTATGGTGTAACCTGCGGAGTCAAAATCTTGTGAATCGAATCGGGGAGATGATGGGTCCTGCGAGTCGCCGTCGTTATCTATTCCGTCGAACGGATTCCCGGGGGATTCTAGAAAGGCATATGCAACGTAACCGACCTTCTGCCCTTTATTTCCCTTATTATCGTTGTCCCAAGAGTACGTGATATTATCGTTGATATCGAAAAAGCCGAGATCGTCCCCACTATCACCATCACCACCAGCGAGTGTACCGACGACCGTTCCGAATACTGATTTGCGGTAGGTTGTGGTTCCCTCATTCTCTATATCGTACAACCAGAATATAGCGTCTTCTGCAAGGAAGCTCGACCATTGAAAACCGCGAACGCTCATTCGAAGGCCCATACCATGCCGTGTTGAATCAGTGCTGTCGGGTTTGAAGAATGCATTGAACTCGTCGTCCCATTGATCGTCTGCGACGTAATAACTTTCCTGATCTGCATTTATAATTCCCCGTCCGAAGTAACCGTTCCACTGAGTATTTCCCTCGAGGTCAATCCAGTCGGGATGTCCAGGCCAACCGCCGGGGGGCCATGTTGTCGAGATATGACTCATCGCAACCGAAGACTGGTTCGCGTTAAGATACCCGGGAACAGGATTCCACCCCCAGAAGTAACCGTTCTGGGGATGACGCTCCTCCGATTGCCGGTTTCGCGGTCCTCGCGAAATCGTGACAGAATGGAGAGTATCCCTACGAGAATTGGTGAGTTCGACTCCGATCATTGGGATGAGATCGCCGATGTAGTTAAACCCTGAACCGAGCGGCCATTCGCCGCGAATGTCGACACCTGTATTAAAACCGGCTATCTGACCGTCGTTATAAAACGAGATGCCGACTCGATTTCCAGTGTGGTAACCCGTCCTACGGAGCGAAGGATCCGAACGCTGAGCGACAGCCGTTGTTCCCATCACTGTCAGAATGACGATAAGGGCGAACAATGAATGTGTTTTCATGATTTTTATCATACTCTTCACTAGAAGCTTATGGATGTTCCGATTTCAATTCTCCGCGGTTCGGAGAAATATCCGGGATTTGTGTAAAGCTGTTCAAGTGTATTGTAGTAAAGCTTCGGATTTATATTTTCCGCATCAAGACGATCGAATGTAAAGATCGGATCTCCGGAATTTGTGTAGACAGTCCGCGGATTTTTCTGATCAAGCAGATTGAACACTCTCACGAACAGAGAAATATTGTGAGCGCCAAGCGTAAAATCCTTGTTTATCTTGGCATCGATGTTAAATATGGTTGGACGGTAGGCGCTGTTCCGCGGATATGAGTTTTTCTTCACCGTACTGTTTTTATTCACGGTCGGTGTGTACGGCTGACCCGTGGTATAATTAGCTATCAGGGAAAATCCGTAATCACGCGGTTTCGTATATGCAACAATGAGATTGAACGAGTGTCTCTGATCCCAGTCGAGAGGTGCAATATATGTTTCCGGTGTCGCACCGCCGAGGATCGCATTGCGTGCATCGGTGGGATTTGAAGCATTACCGTCTGCGATTGAATAGGTGTAGTCCAGATTTGCGGCGAGCCCTTCTGAAAATCTTTTTTCAAGTTTTATTACAATTCCCTTTGAAGATCCAAAATCCGAATTGGCATAGCGGCTATAGCTTCTGTCACTTGTGAAAACGAGAATGTCGTCCGTTTGTGTGCCGGTTAAATCACGGAAATCCTCGAAGAACATTGTTACGTCGACGGCAATGTTTTCACTGAGCTGTTGCTTGATGCCGATCTCCCCTTTTACAGTTTTCTGGGGCTTAAGATCCGCATTGCCGAAAAGACCCTGGTTGCCCGATCCGATTCCTAGTTTGAAATCTGGATTTGTGTAAAGCAGTTCATAGCTCGGCAGCTGGAAGAAATGGCCGTAGGAAAAGTGAACGACACCACGGGCACTGATAGGAAACGCCAATCCCATTCTCGGACTAAGTTGATATTTGACGGACGCTTTCTCGTACCAGTAGCTTGCACGGTCAGCGATTGTTTTTATTGTTTCACCCTGATCCGCATCCAGAACACCGTTTCCATTGTAATCGAAAAATTGATTCTCTGGTCTCAACGGTATTCTGATGTCTGGATCCGTCGGATCTGTAAGGATTCTTCCGTCCGGATTGAACGCATCGAACCGTAATCCTATGTTAAATATCAAGAAATTCGCTTCGAATTTAGACTGGAGATAGACTGCTGTTTCGAGAGGCTTACGGATATATTCATCATAATCCTGTGAAGTCGGCGACGGAATGTCTACGTTGAACGGCACTGCCCGTTGTCCCATATTGTCATAGAAAGGGATGAGATTTATATTTTGATAATATAGGCGGTACTGCTTGAACTCGCTCCCCGCCTGAATAGAAATTTTATTGCTGAGCTGCGACGTCCAGTCAATCTTTGCCCCGAATGTCCCTGTATTGCGTGAAAAACGGTTCATATTCGTTCCGCCGATGTCGAAGCTGTACGGGGGATTTTGCTTTAACGTATTATCAACATATAGTGTCGGACGCGAAGAATCTCCGGTATAAATGTTCTCGTACATGTAATGCCTGTAATCTTTAAACAGGTACGATAAACTGAACGTGTAGAAGCTTGTCGGGGAAACCGCGTGGTTGACGCTGAGTATGTTTGAATATGTTTTCCGGAGGCGCTGAAGATTGTTATCAGGAGTGAGACGTACATTGTTGTCGTAATCCTGATATTGCTGTCCGTCGTAAATGAAATTATATGACAGCTTGAGGTCCGGGCGGATTCGATAGGTGATTTTCCCCTGTCCGAATGCGCGTTCATTCGGATTCATGGAAACGTATCTCTCGTCACCGTTCTGTGAGATAATGAAATTCGCACCTGCTGAGCCGCCTTCCTCACGAGAGAGATCAGTGGTGAGGAACATTCTCTTTCCGTACAGATAGCCAGTGTTGTAGAAATACCGCCCGGTAGCGTAAAAAGATAGTTTATCTCCGAGAAGAGGGCCGCTCAGACTTCCTTCAAAACTTCGGAGAGTATAAAGCGACATAGGTGAAATGTTCCAGAAGAGATCCTCCCGATCGGAGAGGTAGCCGCCTGTATATGTCTGGAAATTACCTGCAAGTGTATTACCTCCGTCCCGCGTGACAATGTTGACGACTCCCGACATTGCTTGTCCGTACTCTGCGTTAAACGCGCCGCTGATGACCTGGAGCTCCTGCACAGCATTCGCACCAACTTCAATCGTATTGCTGTTGTCATAAGCGTCTGTAACGGGAACACCGTCGATCTGATAAGCGATCTGACCTGACCGTCCGCCACGCAGATGCAGCTGACCGTCGGCAGAGACAGCCATTCCCGCCTGTAAGCGGATAACATCACGTATCTCAGTGACGGCGAGTTCCGATATCAACTCCTTCCCTATGATCGCAGTAGAAGCCGTGATGTCCTGTTGAATGATAGGCCGTTCGGCTGTAATGACAACCTCTTTTTGCTCAACGACGGTCTCGGTTAGTTCATAATCCTGGCGTGTCGTGAGATCAATCGATACCTTGATATTATTGATCGTAACCGGATTATAACCGAGTAGAGATGCTCTCAGTGTATATACATTCGGGGGGACGTTGATAATAGAATATATCCCCTCAATATTTGTGGCGGCTCCGAGGTTGGTTCCGGTAACGATGACATTAACACCGACAAGCGGTTCTTTTGAATTCGCATCAATAATTCTGCCGGATATTTTGCCGGTGTTGCCTGCCTCGATGCTACCTATTACGGCAAGCATGATCAGAGAAACGCGTATCAGACGGACTAGCATGGTGCATCACCAATTGTTTAGTAGCATGATATTTCCAGGTACGGTCTTATCGATCATCGTTTTTTATGATGTTTAAAGTTACGATTATGAAATTTACTTTACTTTGACTGACCGTCTCCATGGAGAAAAAATTTTTATTAAAGTACGCAATTATTAGAGAAAAATCAAACATATGCTTTATTTTTATCAAATAGCCTGTTTGTTCTCCCCGGTCGCGCAAAATGGTAGTTGAGTTTAGCTAAAAGACTCTGTATATTGAACAAATTCAACAATATTATCATCGCCGGAAATCTATGGGAAGTGTTCGATTAGAGCATATAACGAAGAAATATGACGCTGCTGTAGTTGTTAACGATGTGAACCTTGAAATTGCAGACAAGGAGTTTGTAGTCCTTGTCGGACCTTCCGGATGCGGAAAATCAACAACTCTGAGAATGATCGCAGGTCTGGAGGAGATTTCTGAGGGGACAATCTACATCGACGACCGGATGGTGAACGACATCCCGCCAAAAGATCGCGATATCGCAATGGTCTTCCAGAATTACGCGCTCTACCCTCATATGTCGGTGTACGATAATCTCGCTTTCGGTTTAAAGATGCGAAAGTTTCCCAAAGAAGAAATTAAGCAACGCGTTCACACTACCGCCGAAATACTTGGAATACGGGAGATGCTCGAACGAAAACCGAAAGCGCTCTCGGGAGGTCAGCGGCAGCGAGTGGCGCTCGGCAGAGCTATCGTCCGTAAACCGAAAGTTTTTTTGTTCGACGAGCCTCTGAGTAATCTGGATGCGAATCTGCGGGTTCAGATGCGTACAGAAATTTCCCGGCTCCACAAACAAATCGAAACAACGATGATCTACGTAACACATGATCAGATCGAAGCAATGTCGATGGGAGAGCGCATCGTCGTCATGAAGGATGGTATTGTTCATCAAGTTGATACTCCTCTCGCGATATACGGCAAACCTGTTAATAAATTCGTTGCGGGTTTCATCGGGAGTCCGACGATGAATTTCATTGAAGGGCGTTTTACACAGACGGATGAAATACAATTTGAATCTCATCGTGGGCATTTACGCTTTAACTTGCCCGAATCTGAACAGAAACGACTTAAGCATCTGGTGGGAAAGGATATAATTCTCGGGATCAGGCCCGAGCACATTCTTGCCAAACCGCAGAATTCTTTCAGTCAGAAAATCCCGGTGTTCATACAGGTGACTGAGCCCGTGGGAAACGAAATATTCGTGTACTTCACGCCGGGACCATCAGAAATACCGTTCATCTCACGCATCCCGTCCGACGTGCATCCGCCGCGCGGCAAAGAATTCGAGCTTTACTTCGACAGCACAAAATATCACTTCTTCGACGCGGCAACGGGAAAAACTCTTTAAACATTTAATCCCGTAGAGATTTTATGAAACTTTTCGTCACAATTCTCTGCATTTTAACAATCTGCAGTTCTATTATCCCGGTATACGGAGGCTGGAATTCTCTCGGGCGTGTTTCCTCATTTGAAAAGCAGACAAACGGGATTATTATAAGCATTCCGCCCGCGCTTCTCTCTGTAACTGTACTCTCCCCTGCCGTGATTCGATTTCGTATGACACCGTTCGGCATTTTCCAGACAGATCACTCATGGGCTGTTGTCAACACTAAACTGGGTGATCAAAAATATACTATCGGCGAGACGCCGGATTTCATTACTATCAAAACATCGATACTTTCTGTAACGATAACGAAGAGTCCGTGCCGGATTTTGGTGCATGATATATACGGAAATCTCCTGAACAGGGATGATTCCATCAAAGGCATGTGCTGGTCGGGCAGTGACGTGCGTGTGTGGAAAACCATGCCGCGCGATGAACAGTATTTCGGTTTCGGTGAAAAAGCCGGTTCACTCGGGAAAAAATGGAAATCTTTCTCCATGTGGAATTCCGATATTCCCGCATACAAAGCAGACACAGATCCGCTATATCAGTCAATTCCATTTTTCTATGGGATACGGAAAGGATTAACCTACGGTATATTTCTCGACAATACCTATAACACTTCGTTCTCTATGGGCAAGGAGAACAGCAGTTGCTACTCTTTCGGAGCGGTCGATGGAGAACTCAACTATTACTTTTTCTATGGG
>CAYGXH010000051.1:0-11945 GCA_964353675.1 uncultured Chlorobiaceae bacterium | reverse complement strand
GAATCCAGCGTCATGTTAAGACTAGTCCATGCCGGATCAGAACCGGCCGAATAGTAAAGCAATGTACTATCAGGATTTATTCCATACTTCGAAAATACATATGTTGCCAACAAGTTTTGTTCTGAACTCACAGGGGTGAAAGGTTTATTACTGAAAACCGGACCTAACGAGACTGCCGCCCGGAACGCGTCGATAAGCCCCAATCCCGTGAAATTGTTGGGAACAGGACGGTGGGCTCCGGTATCGATCGGCGCTGCAGCGGCTCTCAGGGCATCACGGACTTCAATAGGTCTTAATTCCGGCCGTACTGACAGGAGCAGTGCGGCGGCGCCGGCAGTAAGAGGTGTCGCGAGCGATGTACCCTGTGAATAACCGTATGTATTCGGTCCTGGTACTCGCGCATGATACACATTCACCCCCGGAGCAACTACATCTGGTTTTGTACGGCCATCGTTTGTGGGACCTGTGGAACTGAAGATCGCCAGCCTGCCGTTCAGAGACACCGCCCCCACGGAAATAATACTATCTGCGTCTGCGGGAGTGGTCATCGTTCCGGTGATCCCGTTGCCATTCCCCTCGTTCCCCATTGAAGTGCACACGACTACTCCAAGACGTGAAGCCCTTACCGCGGCACGTGCAGTTATGGATGTGTTACCGTCAAAGTCGCCGTTTTCCCAGAAGTAGCCGGTTCCATCATCGAAGAGATCGTAGCCGAGAGAACTGCTCACAACATCCGCTCCTAGCCCTTCAAGCCATTCAATCCCTGCGGCCCAGTAATCTTCTTCGGTCTGAAACTCCGTTGAATCATACTCCGTCTTTGCCAGTAAAAACTCCGCATCAAATGCGGCTCCTATAAGGTATCCGGGCTTATAACCGCCGAGGACCGAGAATGTAAGTGTTCCGTGACTGTCTTCTATCTCAGGATCATTCTGTTCATTAGCTGTATTATCATCTTTGAATATAAAATCGTACTCCGCAAGAACTCTGCGGGTCTGAAGAGCTTCGTGTAATTTCCAACGATAACCGCTGTCGAGCATACCTATAAGAACACGGTGACCCGTAATCCCTGCGTCGTGAAGCTGAATAATGTTGGACATGTTCAGCTGACCATACGATACACCATAGTCGTGCGCCAAACCTTTACGGAACGGTACTGTTGACTCTGCCACCGCAGAGCAGTCACGTCTTCCTCTGAATATTTTCACAGGCTCTACTTTGGCGACAAACGGGAAGGAGAGTACTGCTTTATAGATTGCCGGAGTGAGGATAAAACTTGCCGCATTGAACCACCTACTTTTCTGGACGAGTGTTCCTCCGAGCTCGGTGATGCGCTGAATATACGGCTCATGGAGTGGTATGTCTGCTTCATCGAGGAGATGATCTCTGTCAATTACTTTTGCCCTGCGTGCAAGCGCTCTCGGAGTGACGTATTCGGATATCTGTTGATTTTTTCCTTCGCCCGTTGTGAGATTATCGGAAGGGATTATGGCATTCCCTTTATCGGTGAGGTAAACCCAGTATTTTGCCGACTGGCACCAGCTTTCGGAGACAGCGGACGCGAGGAGAATTGTTACGCAGGATAGTATTATACAGATCCTCATAGTCACAAGGATTCACCTTATCAGATATTTTCCATGAGTTTCTGTACAATCTGAATTGCGCTGACACCGTCTGCCTCAGCATTAAAATTTGGTACGATGCGGTGCCGCAGAACGGGGCCAACAACTGCGCGGACGTCTTCGATGTCCGGCGTATGTCTCCCGTCAAGTATTGCTCTCGTTTTGGCGCCCAGAATGAGGTACTGTGACGCCCGGGGACCTGCTCCCCAGCTCAGCCAATCCCTGATATACTGCGGCGCACTAGGATCTCTCGGTCTTGTTCGTGTTACCAGCTGGACAGCATACGAAATTACATTGTCTGCCGCAGGGACACGGCGTACCAGTTCCTGGAAAAAAAGAATTTCACTTCGCCCCAAGACATGCTTAAGAGAGGGTACATACATGCTTGTAGTCGATTTCACAATTTCGATTTCTTCCTTCTCAGAGGGGTAATCGAGCCACAGATTGAACATGAATCTGTCCAGTTGTGCTTCCGGCAGCGGGTATGTTCCTTCCTGTTCGATCGGATTCTGTGTTGCGAGAACGAAGAAAGGTTCTTCCAGAATGTATTTCTGGCCTGCGGCAGTGACGTGGTGTTCCTGCATCGCTTCAAGAAGAGCCGCCTGTGTTTTCGGAGGAGTGCGGTTGATTTCATCGGCGAGGAGGATATTGCCAAATACCGGTCCGTGCACGAACTTGAACGATTTCTTCCCTGTTGCCCGGTCATCCTCGATTATTTCTGTGCCGGTAATATCACTCGGCATAAGATCGGGTGTAAATTGGATCCTGCTGAATTTGAGATCTAGCACTTCAGCGAGTGTTTTGATGAGGAGCGTTTTGGCAAGTCCGGGAACACCGACGAGGAGGCAATGCCCCCGCGCGAGGAGCGAGATCAGGAGTTCCTCAATGACGCGTTCCTGTCCGATAATGACTTTGGCAATTTCTTTCCTCATCGCACTGAAGTTCTCATTCAGAGATGCTACCGCTTCAACGTCGCTAAGTTTATCCATGTTTTGATTGTTTCTCACGCAAAGTCCTCTTTTTATTGTCGAACATCCCAGTATATCTCGGACCGGAGTTGTTTAATCCAGTCCTGGTACACGGTGTTTCTCTTGAATGAAGTCGCAAGCTGTTGTAACCGGTTCCAGTCGGTCGAGAGCGTCATCGAATGTTCGGGAATCCGCGTTTTCAGATACAGAACCTGAAATCCCCGGGTGCTGCCTGAAATAAATTCCACAGGCAGACTGACCTCTCCTTCTTTTAATTCTTTTACGGCCTCTACAACCGACGGGTCAAACTGCTTAACGGAATACCTTCCCAGAAAACCGCCAAGTGAAGCAGATTCTTTATCGTCGGAGTACTTCTTAGCAAGGTCGGAAAAATTAGAGCCGGTTGCCACACTCTCGCGCAATGCATTGAGGAATGCGATCGTTGAATCGGATTCTGATTCAACCCGTTTTAGCTTAAAGAGTATGTGGCGGGGATGAACCTGCTCGCCTCGCCGCTCAACCAGTTGAATGATATGAAAACCGATAGGCGTCTCTACTACGTCGGAAAGTGCACTGTCCTTTAGAGCGAAAACAGCTTCTTCAAATTCTGCAAAAAATTCACCCCGCCGTACAAATCCAAGATTGCCTCCGTCCGATTTTGTAGCGGCATCATCGGAGTACCGCTTTGCAAAATCGGCAAAGTCGCCGCCGGTTTGTATAGAATCCAGGATCCGCTTAGCCTGGGCTCTGATGCTGTCCTTAAGTTGTTGACTCACTTTAGGTACACTAAAAATATGGTACAACTCCAGCTCTTCGGGGACAAGGGAAAGACTGTCTTTATATTGTTCAAAGAAATCCTCCACTTCCCGACGCGAGGCATTAATTGTCATGTTTTTCGCTTCCCACAATTTCGCGGAGAGCATTTGCTTCCTCATACCGTCGCGGTACTCGCGTTTCAGGCGCGGTATCGACATCCCGAAAACTTCTTCCACTTTTTTTTCGGAGCCAAGCTGTTGAACGCGCTGTGCTATCTGGGCGTCAAGTTCATTGTTAACCTCATCTTCGGTGACAACGATATTCGTATCTTCAAGCGCCTTAGAGAGTACTAATTTCTCATTGATCATAACATCGAGCACTTGTTCTCGCAAGCCCGGTGTGTTCGGATCAACCCGGTTGGTAAACGTATACAGCTCAATCTGCGAGTTTAAATCTGACAGAAATATCGGTTCCCTGCCGACAACAGCGACCACCCGGTCGACGACCTCCGGCTGAGAATGGAGCGCCGGGGCGGCAAAGAGTACAATAAGTAGAAGTATATAAGCTTTATTGAGATGGCGTGTATGCACTATCCGTTTCCTTTTCTGTACTGCTGAGAATTTCAACACGAGCATTACTCCGCAATCGGTTGATAAGATTATCATAGCGGTTTCGTCTCTCCTCCATGATGAGACGCATTTTTACTTCATCATAAACCGCATCGATTGTCGCAGGGCTGCCGGTTTTCAATTTGTCGAGTACCTGGAGCACGCTGTATCCGAGAGTTGTTTTCACCGGAAATGAAATTTCGTTGGCTCCCAATATCGAAGCGACCCGCCAGAGTTCCGTTGGATAGAGCGTTTTCCGTGTATACAGTCTGTTTTCCTCTCTCACAACGATTTTATTCGCCGAAGAAGTGTCGGACACTACCCCACCTGCTGCATCGGTCCATGATGTCCCAGAATTTAACGCTGCCACAAACGAAACTGCCGGTTTGCGTTCCGAGAACGTTATGAGGTTAAATCGGACCATATCTTCTCGAACATAAAATTCCGACTGATGGCTTTCAAAGTACTGCCGGAGAGCTTCATCGCTGATTTCGGCTGTGTCATTATATATTTCCTGCCGAAGAAAATTTTGTATCGTGATCTGCCGTCCAAGCTCCTGCATCTGCTTCTTATACTGCTCCATGTCCTGCATACCTTTTCTGAGCGCCTCCTGGTATAAGATCTCGTCCTCCACCCATCTATTGACGTATGCATTCACCCTGTCGTCATACGGTGTACGGGTCGTATCGATGCATGCTTTCGCTTCGTCAAGGGTCAGCTTTGCATCTCCGACCCTTGCGAGAATGGTTTCTTCGGTTTGCCGCCGGCATCCGACGGTAAAGATGATAAAAGCACAGAACAACAGCCATACGGCACGGATCATTTTTCTTCAGCCGGTTCCTGAAACACTTTGCTCAGCAGTTCCTTGTACTGCGTGACCGCGTGTTTTTTTCTGATACGTTCGAGCCACTGCTGTTCCAGCTTTTTGGAATAATCCTCCTGGTAATTGTTGGATACTTCAGCGCCGGCTTCCTCGAAATTTTTCTGTCTCGGCAGTTCCTTCGCCAGTAACTTGACGATGACCCACGAACCTTCCTCAAGTTCGAACGGTTCTGAATATTCTCCAAGTGCCAGAGTCGCCCCCTGCGTTGTAATCTCATCCGTATCGACAGGTTCCAATCCGCGCGATCCGTCTTCGTTCTTGGATGGTGGAAATTCCTTGTAGCGTGAGGCAAGGTCTTCGAACCGGGCACCCCGTTTTAAAGAATCATACACCATGAAGGCAAGCGTATCCGCGTGAAACATCAGGACGTGAACATTCACCCTTTCGGGGAACATGTATTTCTCTTTATGGTTTTCATAGAACTCCCGGAGGGCGGTATCGGAAACAGTCGTCTTGCTCCATACCTCCTGTTGCTCCGCTTTGTAGAGAACAATTCCGTCTGTGTATTCCTTCATAAGCGCTGCAAACTCCGGATTGCGATCTTCCAAACCGATTGTTTTTTTGATCAGCAGTAGCTGTTCAGCAATTTTTTCCACTTTTGGTCTCAGTTCTGCCGCGCGCAGGATAACACCGCGGTACTCCGGACGAGTGGAAAGGATTGTGGCAGCACTATCAACGGAAACGGACTGCCCGTTGATCGTCATAAGCGCTTCCGTCTTGACTGCCGGGGGTACTTCATCAACCCAGGCGCTGTCATCTGTTGTGGTATTCGTATCAAGATGTGACACGAATGCCGTAAAGGCTTCTTCGCTGAAAGAATAACGATAATCCTTCTTCAACTGTGTAATATATGCAGCATAATCACCGTTGTACCTTTGTTGTATGTACATCTTCTTCAAATCCTCCCGGATTGAGGCAAGCGGGGCAAGGGGCCGGGCGCTGTCGCATGAAATGAGGTGATACCCGAACGGCGATTTGACAACCCCGGATACTTCCCCGATTTTCAGATCGAAAGCTGCCTCATCGAAGGGCTGTACAAACCTTCGTCTTTCGAACCAACCTAAATCACCGCCTTTGACTGCGCTGGCGGCATCTTCAGAAAATTTCTCCGCAAGCTTGTGAAAATCCCATCCTCTCTTGAGACTGTCTACGAGTGCGGTGATTCTGCTTAATGCAGCAACTGTATCGACAGTATCAGATGCAGATTTCTGCAAACGGGTCATAATATGACTTGCGCTGATGGATCCTCTCGACGGCCGCCGATCAATGATTTTAACAATAATATAACCTACTGAGGTTCTGACCGGTTGTTTAGTGATTTCACCCCTCTTCATCGTATAAGCAAGATCCTCTAGCGGTGCAAATACCTGACCGGTGGTAAAGTAGTAGGTGTCCCCCTTGTTTGTTTTTGCAGTCGGATCTTCAGAATTATTTACGACGAGTGAGTCGAAGCTTTCCCCGCTCTCCGCCCGTCGAATAATGTCTACTCCTTTATTGTAGATTGTGAGCGTATCTTCCGGCGACGCTCCAGGTGGAACCTTTAACAGTAAAAACTGAACTCGGATTTCTTCCAGCTTTCGGTTATATATTTTCAAAATACCGGGGTCGGTAATTTCTTTCTCGATCAAAAAGGTTACAGCAAGGCTCACACGGTACTCCTGCATTTCCCCTGTCACTTCAGGATCATTGATGAGGTTCTGATCATAGGCATCCTGCAATTTCAACTTGTAGTTTGTAAGCAGATCAAGGAACCGTTCACGCTCCTCCATCGTACTTTTGCGTCCTACATCCGTGCTGATATTATTACGGGTATAAAATTTTTCATACTCACCGAGTGTTACAGTGCTCGGTCCGACTTGCAGGATTACTTCATCGGAATATTTCGGTGCACACCCGATTAGGAGGATAATTAATGGGAAAAAAACCATAAAATCCCTAAAAACTGCTTTCATGCTGCTACTTCCTTTCGATTGCGAGAAAAAAGGCTGGATTAATATAAGCTTATAAATAATAACCAAAATTTGGGAAATAATCAAAAAAACTGAGAAAATTGCAGAAAAACACAAATTCTTGATTCGTAGCTGTTTTTTCTCTATATTTTTTTCACATCATTTAACATTCGGAAGTCCTTGATTGAATAAGTTCTTTTCATTCATTAAAGTCGAACATACCCTATTCACACTTCCTTTAATTTACAGCGGAGTAATATTAGGGTCACGGGGTATCCCGCCTATTGAACTTCTCATTCTGGTTCTCGTAGCGGCTACCGGCGCCCGGACATCTGCGTTTGCTCTTAACCGCATCATTGACCGTAAAATCGATGTCCGCAATCCACGCACAGCTCTACGTGAACTACCGAGCGGGAGGATGTCCGTTGCTGAAGCATACGGAGTTTTAACCGTCGGCCTCATCCTGTATTTCATATCCGCTTTAATGATCTCAACATTTTGCCTTGTCATATCTCCTATCCCTCTGATCATTTTTGTCCTTTACCCGTACATGAAGCGGTTCACCATACTCGCTCATTTCGGTGTTGGACTGGGAATGGCAATGGCACCGCTGGGTGGTTGGTTCGCCGCATCACCGTCATTTGAAAACATCGAGCCTGCAACTCTCCTTTGTCTCTTTACCGTCTTCTGGGGCGCCGGCTTCGATATCATATATGCGACGCTCGATGAAGAATTCGATCGGCGCGAGAATCTCTATTCTTTCATAGCACGCTTCGGGCGGAAGAAAGGTCTCTCATATGCGGCGCTCTTTCATCTGTTGGGTTTCGCGTGCCTCGTTCTTCTCTTCTTCCATTCCATCCAAACGCTGTACGCTCTGCCCTTTCTTATCCTCACAGGCGTCCTTCTCTGGATGGAACACCTGAAAGCTGCAGATGTAAATCTTGCATTTTTTAAAATAAATGCGGGCCTCGGCTTCGTCGTGTTTGCAATGATTGCGACAGGAGTGATAGTGAAATGAAAATTGTGGTTGGAATAACAGGCTCGTCAGGCGCTCTGTACGCCGTAGAGTTTCTCAAGAAATGTCCGGGTGATAAGTTCCTGATCGTCAGCAGGTGGGGAAAAGCTCTCCTGCATGATGAACTGGACATAACAGACAAGGATCTACAGCCGTACTGCAAACGACAATTCTCGAATGATGATCTCACAGCGCCGACTGCCTCAGGCTCCAACAGATTTGATGCGTTTGTCATCATTCCCTGCTCCACATCCACCATCGGAAAGATTGCCTCAGGAATAGGCGATACACTCATCACACGGACAGCTCAGGTAGCTCTCAAGGAAAGATATAAGCTGGTGCTCTGCGTGCGGGAAACTCCGCTGTCGACCATCACTCTCGAGCAGTGTGCGATGCTGTCGCGCGAAGGCGTCATCATTATGCCGATCTCACCTCCCCTCTATTTTGTCCCCAGGACCGTAAATGACTACGTGGGTGCTTTCACCGGCAGGTTATTAAACGTCCTCAATCTTGGGTCATCAGTGGGATGGCGCGCTGAAGAGCTGGAGTAACGAGTGAGATTTACCGACTTTCAATCCTACCTGCAGAATCTGGAGAAGGAAGGTGAGTTACACCGAACCGACGTCGAAATCGACCCTGCTCTTGAGCTGACTGAAGTTGCGATTCGCGCACAACGGGAAGGAAAACCAGCGCTCCTTGTTCAACATCCAAAAAATTCCCGATTTCCACTCGTCATCAATCACTATGCAAGTCAAAAGCGAATCGAACTTGCTCTTGGCCGGCATCCTCAACAAATCGGCGAAGAACTAATCCATTTTGCCGAGGAGTTCTTCCCGCCAACCATCAAGGGATTCCTGCGTCACCGATCGCTCATCGGTCGTCTATTGAAATCGCGGCAAAAAATTGTCCGCTCCGGAATCTCACAGGATTGCACTGCACAACTGAACCTGGACGCATTGCCTATACAAATATGCTGGCCGCAGGACGGCGGACGTTTTATTACTTACGGACAGGTAATTACCTACCATCCCCTGAACGGCGGGCGGAATATCGGGATATACCGCATGCATGTGTTCGATCAGACAACGACGGGAATACATTGGCAGATTCAGAAGGGGGGCGGATTCCACTACTACTACGCCGAGAAAATGGGAAGAGACTTCGAGGTCGCCGTCGCTTTGGGAACATCGCCGGCATTGACATTCGCAACAATTGCCGCACTCCCGGAAGGAATCGATGAGGCACTGTTTGCCGGCTTTCTTGCCGGACGGCCGATTGAGTTCATAAGAGGCAGGACAGGCTCCCTTTATGTTCCCGGTAAAGCAGAATTTATACTTGAGGGGATCGTTCCCGCAAATGAACGCCGGTTGGAAGGACCTTTCGGTGATCATTTCGGTCATTATTCGGCAGCATCGGAATTTCCTGTTTTTCATCTGAGAGCATTAACGCACAGGAAAGATCCGATCTACCCTGTTACGGTTGTGGGCAAGCCGCCGATGGAAGATACATATCTCGGCGATGCTACACAGCAAATGCTCGGACCGCTCGCAAAACTTATACACAAGGAAGTGCGCAACCTGTGGGCATACTCTGAAGCGGGTTTTCACAACCTGCTTGTCGTCGCAATCGAACAGCGTTATCAGAAGGAAGCCGTTAAGGCTGCACTAGGATTAATGGGCACTGACCAGCTTTCCCTGACGAAGTGCATCATCACAGTGTCTGAAGACGTTGATGTAAAGGATTGGCATGCCGTGCTGAGGGAGATCCGCGATAATTTTGATCCGCACTACGACTTCATCATGATCCCGAAAGCGCCCCTGGATACGCTCGACTTCACAAGCTTCAGAATGAATCTGGGCAGTAAAATGATAATGGATGCGACAAGAAAGCGAAGAGCGGAGAACGATGAGCATAGAGGGATTAGCAAAGAGCAGAGAGTTTTTGATCTCCAAGCTCTACGCTCTACGCTCATAGCTCTCGACAGCAGAATTCTCGACGTGAACCTGATAGAGGATACACTCCTCTTACTGCGCGTGGCATCTGGCGGGATTGAAGTCCTGAAAAAAATTCTCGGTGACCCGCGGTCTGCCGGACTTTCCATGGTCGCTGCTGTAAGTGATGATGTGGACATCCACACAAAATTGAGCTATATCTGGGGGATTTTTACACGGTTTGACTGCGAGCGCGACGTGATTTTCCGTGAGCAGAACCTTATCGGCATATCGCCGGTTTATAAAGGTACGATGGTAATTGATGCAACGTGGAAGAATGGATACCCGGAACCGCTGGTCATGAAGGAAGAAATCATCAGAAAAGTAGATGAGAAATGGGGAATGATATGGAAATAATTATTCGTGATATCAATCCTGAATCAGTAATTCAATGGCAGATATGAATTTCAATCCGCGCGATAAATCACTCCTACCGATCTGGGATAAAGTACGGCACGGACAGAGACTTTCGTTAGAGGACGGACTAGTTCTCTATAATACGCACGACCTAATCTCGCTCGGACAGATGGCTCACTACGTTCAGTATCAGATGAGCGGCGATGCAGTGTACTTTGTGCTAAACCAGAAAATCGAGCATACCAATATTTGTGTTCTTTCCTGCAAATTTTGTGATTTTGCGACAAGGAAGGGCAATCCTTCGGCATATGAAATGACAACTGAGGAAATTCTGGCTACACTCACCCCCGAGATCAGGGAAGTGCACATCACGGGTGGAATGCCTCCCGATTGGCCATGGGAGAGATACCTCGAGATCGTTCGTTGTATCCGGGAGAAATTCCCTGATGCCGACGTGAAAGCCTACACCGCGGTGGAGATTGATTTCTTTCATAAAAAGTTCAGGATGCCGATAGAGGAGGTCCTGCGCCGTCTGAAGTCTGCGGGTGTTAAGACTCTTCCCGGAGGCGGGGCTGAGATTTTTTCTGAACGCGTGCGCAAACTTCTCTTCAATCAGAAAATCGGCGGTAATGCCTGGCTTGATGTTCACAAATCAGCTCACCGATTGGGTATTCCCTCAAACGCCACGATGCTCTACGGACACATCGAGACAACGGCAGAGCGGCTCATACATATGATCAGACTGCGGGAAGCACAGGATGAAACAGACGGATTTCTGACCTTCATACCTCTGGCATTTCAGCCGGGGAATACGGGGATCAAACCGCGCAACCAATTCACATCTGCAATCGACGATCTGAAGACCATTGCCGTTTCCCGCCTGATGCTCGATAATTTCCCGCACATCAAAGCATACTGGGTAATGCTGACCGAGGAAGTAGCTTCTGTCGCACTCAACTTTGGCGCTGATGATCTGGACGGAACGGTCGGACAGGAGCGCATTGCCCATGATGCCGGAGCCGTGAGTCCGCTCAGGCTCGCGAAAGAACAAATCATCAGAATCATCCGCGATGCCGGCAAGATACCGGTCGAGCGCGATGCACTCTATAATCCTCTGCATGTCAGTTGTGAAAATGTCATTGGTAAAATTCCTTTTCTCAATTCGGTTCCATATTTTCACAATTTTCAAAAAGGAAGGTATAAGCTTCTCCCAGTAACTCCCAGGATCATGGGAGTGCTGAGCAGAAAGGGGCAGATTGATGCAGGTCTCTTTTCACTCATGGATTATTATGATCAGCAGGAAGAACTGGATCCTCTTCCATGGGGTATTGCCACGCGGGATCAGGTAAAAAGTGTGATGCTCTTCTCGAAGGAAGGCTGGGCCGGTTTGGATGATGCCGAAATCGCTATAAGCGATGAAACTGCAACGTCCGTCAGACTTCTACAGGTTCTTCTGAAAAAGAAGTATGGTGTCAATGCACGGTTCGATCGAGTGCAGGGACACCTTGCCGACTATTCGCGGTACAAGGCTGTGCTCCTCATCGGGGATCAGGCATTGCGTTGGAACAAGCTCGGTTTACCCGGTTTCGAGCTGGTATTCGACCTCGCGAGGGAGTGGTACGACTGGAAAAAACTGCCTTTTGTCTTTGCCGTATGGGCTATACGCAAATCGTTGCCGGAAGGAAGAAAAGGAGAGCTTGTTTCTCTCGTTCAGAATTCATTAGTAAGGTCGGAGGAACATTTCAGTGAGATCGGCGAAATGCACGGTAATCGCATTGGGCTGACGAAAGGCGAAGTAA
>CAYGXH010000050.1:0-12003 GCA_964353675.1 uncultured Chlorobiaceae bacterium | reverse complement strand
TTTGTGAGAAATTTGTTCCCTGCATATTGATATTGCGCTAGAAATTATTTAACTTTACGCCTGCAGGGAATCCTTCAGTAATTGATTTTATTAATATTATCAGGGGTGGGTTATGAAAACAATATTAGCAATATTTGTGACCATTTTTCTTGCCACAGAAATCCAATCACAGGTAGTAACAGGGAAGATAGTAGATGAAAACGGGGATGGATTACAAAGCATTAGCTTACAATTATATGTCAATCCCTATATCTATAATACTACAACTACTTCTGATGGAAGTTTTATCTTCAATATAGTCACTGGTGTAGAAGAGGGACAACTTCCTGCAGGATATGCGGTATCAAATAATTTCCCAAATCCGTTTAATCCTACGACAAGAATAGGTATTACATTGCCAGTTAGAGAGGATGTTAAAATTGAAGTATTTAATCTACTCGGACAAGAGGTCAAAAAACCGATTGAACAAACATGTGAAGCAGGCACTAATTTTATTGACATAGAATTGAATGGTTTAGCCAATGGAGTTTACGCTGCAAGAGTAACAATTGGAGATAAACACATATTTGTTAAAAAAATGATGCTAGTATATGGAAGCAGACATTTAGCAATAAGTGGGGCGATATTAAATACCGAGTTATATAAATCAAATAATACCGATCTTGAAACGAATCTTGATAGTCTTGTAGCCATAAATCTGATAATCGGGAGAAAGACTTTTTTACAACTACCAAGTATTTCAGGTGAAATGCTTGACTTAGGAAATCTAACTATTGAAAGATATTGTCCTAGCATATCGTCAGTTACTTATGGAGGTAAATCATACAAAACAATACAGATAGGTAATCAGTGCTGGCTTAAAGAAAATCTTGATATAGGTACTATGATAAATGGAAGTGGGGAACAAACAGATAATGGGATGATAGAGAAGTATTGTTATGACGATAATCCATCCAACTGTGAAAACTATGGCGGACTTTACCAATGGGACGAAGCAATGCAGTATGTGACAACACCAAGCGCCCAAGGCATTTGTCCATCAGGCTGGCACCTACCAACATTTGCCGAATTTCAGACTCTTGGAGCGACCGTGGGAGGTAATAGTAACGCCATAAAAGCCATGGGTCAGGGATGGGAGCAGGGAACTGGCACGAATACTAGTGGGTTCTCTGCATTGCTCGCAGGCTACCGACACCCTGATGGCTCTTACTACTTTTTGTCGAGCGATGCCTACTTCTGGAGCTCCACGGAGTACTATTCTCCAAACGCATACTCCATGAGGCTGATAGGCTATTCCCATGAACTTTTCCCGGATGGTTATATCAACGTGGGTAAGAAATACGGACAAAGTGTTCGTTGCCTTAAAAATGAATTTGCTAATTCTCCGCCCGAAATTCCTTCTAATCCGTCACCGACAGACAATGAAATGTCAGTTTTCATATCCTTGGATTTAACATGGAATTGCAGTGATATCGATGAAGACACACTCACATATGATGTTTATTTTGGAACAGATGCTCCACCTCTCACAAAGGTTGATTCAAATTTGACATCATCAAGTTTACGTAAAATTGGACTAAGCGAAAATACACTCTACTACTGGCGGGTGGTAGCTAAGGATAGACACGACAATTTTACGTCAGGTCCAGTCTGGAGATTTACGACTGGAGGACCATATGGACTTCCCTGTCCGAGTACACCGACAGTTGAGTATTTAGGAAAAACATACAACACAGTGCAAATAGGTGAACAATGTTGGATAAAAGAAAATCTTGACGTGGGTTCAATGATAAATGCAAGTGAAAACCAATCAGATAACGATACGATAGAAAAGTACTGTTTCAATGACGACCCATCGAATTGCAATGTCTACGGAGGATTGTATCAATGGGATGAGACGATGCAGTATGCCACTTTGTGGGGTGCTCAGGGTATTTGCCCGGAAGGTTGGCATATTCCTACAATTACTGAGTTTGAATATTTACAAGAATTAATCAGAGACGGTGGAAATGCATTAAAAGAAATAGGGCAGGGAACTGGTGACGGAGCAGGAACAAATATCACTGGTTTCTCTGCACTGTTTTCTGGAATCCGGCTTATGAATGGTTCATTTAGCGATTTATTAAATTTTGGTTTATGGACATCCTCAGAATATGATGCTTCAAACGCTGAATATTTTTCTTTATCAAAGAATATCAGCCACATCAATTATGGACATTATTATAAGAACACGGGATTTAATGTGCGTTGCTTAAAGGACGGAAATATTCCAGTATACGCTCCGTGCCCCGGAACACCAAATGTCGAATATGGAAGTAAGACATATAACACCGTCCAAATTGAAAACCAATGCTGGTTAAAAGAAAATCTTGACGTTGGGACGATGATACTGGGAAGTGATACAGCAAAGGATAACGGTATTATTGAAAAGTATTGTTATGACAACAATCTTGCTAAATGTAACAGGTATGGTGGTCTATACCAATGGAATGAAGCGATGCAGTATTCGACTATTCCAGGTACACAGGGCCTCTGCCCCCCCGGTTGGCATATTCCGACCTATGCAGAATTTCAAATTCTGATAACAGCTGTAGGCGGTGACGGAAATGCATTAAAGGAGATTGGACAAGGCGATAGTACTGAGTGGTGGAACGGAAAAGGTACGAATACAAGCGGCTTTTCAGCGTTTCTTGCAGGATATCGATATGAAACAGGTGGCTTTGACCACTTCTCCCAATTTGCTGATATTTGGAGCTCTACAGAATACGATTCTTCGCAACCGTATGGGATGATGATGAATACCTACTGGGGTAGTGTTGACGTTTACCAATCTTATGATGAATTTGGTTTCAGCGTACGTTGCATCAAGGATTCAGTTATTACTCAAAACATTCCTTGCCCTGGAACACCAACCGTAGAATATGAAGGAAAGACTTACAACACAGTGCAAATTGGTAATCAATGCTGGTTAAAAGAAAATCTTGACATTGGGACGATGATACAGGAAAGCGATACATTAAAAGATAATGGTATCATCGAAAAGTACTGTTATGAAAATGATACAGCAAATTGTAGCATGTATGGCGGATTATATCAATGGTGGGAAGTGATGCAATACACAACGATTGAAGGAACCCGAGGTATTTGTCCACAAGGTTGGCATATACCAACTTACTCAGAATTCCAAACACTCAGCACAACAGTAGGAGGTGATGGTAATGCATTAAAAGCAATAGGACAAGGGACAGGTGACGGAGCAGGTACAAACACGAGCGGTTTCTCTGCTTTGTTTTCGGGCTTGCGATTAAACGGTGGCGACTTCTACAGTTTAGGTTACTACACTTACTTTTGGAGTTCTACATCGAACGGTGCTTATATGGCCGTCAACCTTTTCTTGTTCAGCGACGATAACGTCATCTACTACACCAGCGCATCCAAGCTAGATGGTTGTAGTGTTCGTTGCCTCAAGGATTAACCTATTTTTATATTAAACCAACCCCCGCCCTGATCGATTGGGAATTTTTATGTAAAATTATTTGTGATTTCTTTGTAGCATTTTCTGCCAAAATACTGTCACATTTTTCAACATAATATATGTTGCACAAAATGTGACAGGAGGGTTACTCCAAGTTACAAGGAGGAGGTGGGACTATAATTAAGGTATAAGATTGAGTATAAACCGACAATTTTGTATATTATTACAACTTGAAGAGTATCTCCCCATAAAACAAATGAATTTACACTTAGTAAGTGGGACGTCAAGCGTTAGATAACAGGGAATACTCACTTGACGTTTTTCATTATGGTGAATGATGGTTAGGTGGTTACCAAAGTGGTTACCAGTTGGATGAATTTTACCACCGAAATCAGTTATCGGAAAGAATAATTCGGCCAAAACAGCCCGATTTTCCACGGGCCCTTAGCTCAGTTGGTTACCCGCCCGACCGACCGAAGCTAGGGCTTAATATCGTTCGGTCGGGCGGGGAGCAGCAGACTCATAGAATAGTTTTGCTGGATTGGAAAATGGGCAGTAGGTAGATTTTTATTTCTTAATATACTTTATTAAAAACCGGGCCCTTAGCTCAGTTGGTTAGAGCAGCAGACTCATAAGTAGAAATTTTCAAATAAATCCTGTATTTTCATTCCATTTTTAGCAATTTCATTTCTGGCATCTATCGTAACTTCTAACACTGTGTTCCAAGCCCTGTTCCAATACTATTTCTGGAGCATTGCTTATGGCAACACTGGCCAAGCACACAAGTGGTGTTTATTATATCGTTTATTATGTCCATGGAAAACGAATCTGGAGAACCCTAAAAACCCGAGATAAAAAAGTTGCTCAGAATAAATTCTTAGAATATGAAAAGTGCATACCGCCAATTAGTGTAGCCCCCAAGTATGAACAAGTAAATAACCTTCCTGAAAGCAACAAGGAGACTCTACAACAAGCGATTCAAGAATATCTTGGATATGTAAAAGTCAATTGCACTACAAACACCCAAAGAGATTATAATTCAATACTCAAATTATTATCAAAACATCTTGGCGCGGATATACCAGTTGCTGATATAACTATTCGTGATATCGAGCGTTATAAAAATGAAAAATATTCTGGCACAATGTCTCCGCATACAATAAATCATGATCTTCGATGTATCAAAGCCTTTTTCAACAGATTAATATCCTGGGGTCTATTAGAAAATAATCCTTGCAAGGGCGTAAAACTAATTAGAATCGACGAAACCATCCGACCTTACCTTTCAAAAGATGATCTACAATGTGTATTGAAACATACCACAGGTATACAGTTACACGATATCATATTATTTGCAGTTTTAACGGGTCTGCGTTTAGGTGAAATAGTAAACCTTACTTGGGAGGATATTCTGTTGGAGAAACGTAAGATAATTGTACGGAGCAATGGAACTTTCCGCACCAAATCCGGTAAGATGCGGGTAATTCCTATTAGTTCAGCTCTACTGAACCTATTGGAGTCCATGCCGGATAAAACTCAACTCCTTTTTAAAGATAAGAAAGGAGTTGCCTGGAGAGCCCAGTTTATTTCAAAGCAGTTTAAACGAGCTATTCGTGCATGCAGGTTGAATGAGAAGTTACACTTCCATTCTTTAAGGCATACCTTTGGCAGTTACCTTGTCGAAAGCGGTGTATCATTGTTTCACGTGCAGCAGCTCATGGGGCATTCTTCGCCGTATGTTACACAGATATATGCGCACTTGGGGACGGCGGAATTGTTAAGCTCGGTGGAGAAGATTGATGTTGGCGATCACTCCAGCCCAAATTCATACACATAGTACTTAATTCCAAAACTGAACCAGTAAATATTTTTCAAATTGTTATTTTCACTCCAAATCATATGGTCATATCCAAATTCAGGTTCAAGGGCTACAGAATTAGAAACAAATACCGCGAGCCCTAAACTAGTATTTAATATTGTCTCATTATCAATTTTATTAGCTATCCTATAAGCATATCTATAATAATAAGAAAGCCCAATCCTGATAAATGGGTAGGCTTTTTCCAATGGGAGATAAAAGCTGGAACCTAAACCAATACTCAAATCTGAATTGACTTTCTCATATTTTTGCCAATACCAAGACCGGTCATCATAATATTCTCCGTCTTCATCATGACCGCCAAATCCAAGTTGTAAATCAGCGGATATATTGTTGAAAATGAAATAAGACATTCTTGGTTTTATAGCGATAGACTTTTCATTATAATCAAAATATTTTGAGCTATAATTCTCTTGAGAATATCCAATACCCCCACCTACTGCATATGAACCTCTTATAAATCTTTCCTGACTAATGCATGGTGTTATAAAAATGAATGAAATGATGATACTTAAAATTGAAATGAAATGAGTCTTCATGACCGCCCCCAATCTCAATAGTTATTATTGGCTATCAGGATGTTATGCCACAAATGTACCTTGATTATGCTAAATAGTCAACTCCTTAGCTTTCCTTTGATTAAGAATATCATTACATTTCTGATAGCTTTTCATAAACAGGCTTTTCTGATTGGGGGATTTGGTATGAGGCAAGTTAAGTTTTATATAGCAATTAATGTAATACCTCCTTGGAGTAATCATTATTATACTTAGATTTATATTTATATTGATAGCGTGCTTCACTATATGCTCATCCGCATTATCACAGATGAGTTATGAAATAAAAAAAACGCATTTGGAGATAATATTTGGACTAAATTTTCCCTATGGTGATGTTACCTCAACTGAATATTGGGTATTAAAACATGATGGATTTGCAAATACCGGCTATTTATTTGGTATTGAATATTGCGGAAGTGTTTTAGAAGAATTAGAATTAGGATTGGCCGGGTATTTCTCAGTCAATAGTTTTAATGAGAATGATTACATTAAAACGGTTTGGTGGGGGCAGAATCCTGAATTCAGTGCATTCGAAACATCCTCATGGTATTTTGTGGATATATATTCGAGTATAGGTTTTAGAACAGAATTAAGCCCTGCAAATATTTACGTAAAAGGATATTGCGGATTGTCTGCAATTAAGTTGCCCAAAATTGATTGGAAATATTCGGGAGGGTTACCAACTTATTTCCTTCCAGAAAAAATGAGTTATGCAGTGGGCTATGGACTTGGTACAGGTATTACTATAAATGATAAGGTTGATGTAGGATTACGCTATTTTTATTCTTGGCATGTCTATCATCGGGAGACAAGAGGTTACGATATTTCAAAAAATTCTTACAAAGACGAAGAGGTGTATAAGTTGTCATCTCCCAGAATATTGTTATTTGTTGGATATATATTTTGATTAATCATTATTGATCAATAGCAATTCCTATGCCCCCTAAATCATTCATCCCACTCCTGCTAATCACTGTGTTTGTTCTGTCTGGTTGTGGTGGGCAGACAGAGGTGGAAAGTCTACTCTAGACCAAATTCATAAACGTAGTACTTTAATCCAAAACTGAACCAGTAAATATTTTTCAAATTGTTATTTTCACTCCAAATCATATGGTCATATCCAAATTCAGGTTCAAGGGCTACAGAATTAGAAACAAATACCGCGAGCCCTAAACTAGTATTTAATATTGTCTCATTATCAATTTTATTAGCTATCCTATAAGCGTATCTCCATACATCGGTGGCAGAATAGGCGCATTCAAACCAAATTTGGAGATGCAATTTGCATTCGGGGCTCAGACTGGACTAGAGTACTTCTTTACTCGTCAGTTTTCGGTCAATGGACAACTTGAGATTACAGCCAGTATGGGATCAAAAGAAGATATCTTTTTGGGAGGCCTGGGTCTTGGTTTATCATATCATATCAAGTAAATTCCTGTGTTAAGAAAATTGCCAGTAATATGCTGAAAGAAATGTTTCTCAAATCCCCGCAAGAGTATCTAGACTACCCTTAAGTCACTTTCGTATAAAAATCCCCGGATGGAAGGCAGTTTTTTCACAAAGAAAGGCATTCTAGAGGGTACCCAAACCACGTAACGAGTACAGTCTTTCCTTGAATTTAAGTAGGTTAATTAATACAATCTTGGCTTATGATTCCAATACCGGATTTTAATAATTATAATTGTTTTACGATCCGAATCATTTCCCGTATATCATCTTTTTAACGCTTGTGAAATGCCCGGCGTTACCTTCCTGTCCGACACCATCAGCCGTAAAATTCATAAAATATATACCGGTCGAGAGGTTATCCCCGTTAAACTCAACCTCACCGTAACCAGCATCCATCATTTGCCTGTCGATCAGCGTAGCAACTTCCTGACCGAGGATGTTGAAGATTTTCAGACTGACTACCGACGCAACAGGCAACCCAAATTGTATCTTAGTTGACGGATTAAACGGATTCGGATAATTTTGTTCAATTGTGTAATCCTTGGGAAGTGTAACGGAAATTACCTTTATTTTCACTGAGGATCCTTCAGCCTCGCTTAGCGTTATTTTATCTCTATTCCCTGCAAGATCGATTTTCTTTAATCGACCTTTACTTGTATACTCCAGAATATATTTCATAACATGATTTGTTTCTACTTCCCAACTTAATGTTACAGGCCAATGTGCAGTCTGGATATTTATTGGAAATTCCGATATATTTTTCCCTAATTCCTCGAAGGTTGCCAGAAACCGATTATCCGTAAACCGAGCATCGAAAGATCCTGCCGGAGGCGCTGGAGGCAGTTCGTAGAGTCCGGTTGAGAATTCCTGATTGGGTTTACGTCCAAAGTATAAAATCCGGCTGTTGCTGGCTTCGTCAGTAACTCTGATGTTGTTTAATACTTCCATTGCTCCCAACTCACTTGATGCATTCCTCGAAAAGTTATTCTCTGCTCCGGCCGCTGACATCACAAGTCCGCCCGGATTACTGACTTTTATCCATAAACCGCTGCCTACCTTCACAGAATCTGCAACCTCATATCCATTCTTGTATATGAAGAAGTATGATTCTATCGTCGTACCTAAAGGAATAACCGATGTGATACCAATATCATCCGAAAGCGAACCGATTAGGTTCCATCCGGCATTTACCTCGATCGTGTCATTGTCTCTTTGAGCGCCGCTGATTGATATTGGCTGATCGCCTTCAAATTTTAACCAATATCCCGCGCCGTTTGTTAACGTGTCACAGATTTCATACATACCATTATAAGCAAAGGCGTCCGATACAGCGCTTGGAAACAGAGCTGTTTTATCATAATCATCTCTCTTCACAGGTACTGAGATCAGGTTCCAATTATCCATAACATTGAATTCAACAAGGAAACCGGCTGGACTAAAGGCGGCATATATCGTATGATCTGTTGTTACATTTGTAAACTCATAATTTGGGACAGCGCCTACGGAATTTCCGTCAACCGTCACATCCTCGATAACATAGCCCTCATTTGCGGCGATTACAAAATTTTGACTGCCGCCGTGTGATACCGGAATTACACCTGCAGGTGTGATTAATCCATTCGAACCAGAAGATGAAGTGATGTTATAAACAATGAGCGCGAAATTCGCGGTAATTGTCTTCGGTCCGTTCATTATTACATTGAGAGGATTATCTGTCCCGCTCGCATCACCGCTCCAATTGACAAAGTGGTAACCGACTGCAGGCACCGGGACTAATTGTACACTGGTTCCATGGTTATACAAACCCTGGTCAGGATCTTTTGTCACTGTACCGTTTGTCGCATTCACTGTCAGAGAATATGTATTTATAGAAAAAGCTGCGTCTATCGAATGATCCTGTGTAACATTGGAAAAAGTATAGCTTGCCGAAGTATCTGCGTGAATGTTGTCAACATATAGACTCGATAAATGATAACCATCATCAGGCGTGATAATAAATTGCTGGTTGCCACCGTACTGGACACTCACCGCGCCGGATGGCGCAATAGATCCGTTAGAACCGGCTGTTGCGGTAATTGTATAACTCTTAATTTTACCGATGGCAAAATCGCTGAACGATGTTAATTCTTTCACCTCCGTGCTTGTTGAGGTCTTGGTCCCGACATTTACAGCCGTCCAATTTGGCGCTTCGTATTTTGCCGCACTAAAATCAGCCGGTGTCGCTCCGACGTCAACATCCGAACTCGCAAAATTGAACACCGCATCACATGTCGAAAAATTAACGCCACTGTTGCCAATCGTCCAGTATCTGTTAACGCTGTTGCCATCATCGATCATAGACGAAGATATTTCCGGATGATCGCCCGTGACAGTCTCTGCAGTTACATCGCCTTCCGTTGTCACTCCGGAAAGTGACAACTCAACCGGGGTATAATTATTCGCGTCTCCGATTTCGAAATTTACTACCGGCGAGCCTGCCGCTATATGCTTCTGTAGTTTACCAGCCACGTGACCACTAGTCCGGTTTACCGAACCCAGACTGCCGATCGACAGTATGTTCGATCCGGTACTAATTGTACCACTTGTAAGATCAAGCAGTCCGCTGACCGTTCTCGAGTCGTGAAGCGTCACACCATTTGAATTGTTGACGACGAGATTCGGGGCGGCACCGGAAGACGGCAGTTCAGCATCCGTGGTTATCTGGTTTGCACTGCCGGCATATTCAAGTGTTGATGAACTGCCGTATGTACGGGTATAACTGCCGAGTGAGAAGGCGGCCGATCCGGCTAACTTCAATTTGCCTTTTATTGTAGTATTCAAACCGAGGATTTTAGTCCCGGAGCCATTCAAATCGATATTTGTATAGGTACCGGGATTTGTTGCGCCGGTGTTCGCGCCACGTGTTGCGAATGTCTGTGAACCGTCTGCCGTATAAGCCACCGTGCCGTTAAAGTTAATTATTCCTGAACCGATTGCTCCTACAACTGTGCTATCGAATGTCAATGTGCCGTTCAAATCCAGACGTGCAAAGTGAGACGACGTACCGGCATAAAGTTGTCTTTGGATTGTCCCCGCTTTCATGCATAATGTTGCGCTGTATAGTATTGTTAATGTCCCGGTGCCGTAAACACCGCTATCTGGGTAGATGGAATTATCGCCTGTAAATAGCATAGTGCCGGATTTTATTACGATATGTGCGGCTTTTATGCTGGTGTTAAATATTCCTGTTTCTCCGGCAGTGAGAGCAATTTCAAGACGCCAGCCGGGTGCGCCTGCTCCCCATTCTCCGGTATTTGTAATGTAGCGGCTGTTTCCGATAATCAATATCTTTCCTCCGCCGCTGGTATTAATCCAATAGGGCACAATTGGTGTTGCGGTTGTGCTTGCTCCCGGCGCTGCGCCGGTATACGCGCGTAATTTGCCGCTGACAATCAATGTGTAACTTCCAAGTGTGATCCTATGCTGACCGGGTCCGGTGTGAAGGTTCAGATCGTGACAACTTTCGTCCTGCGTGAGGGTTACCAGATGGTCGTACCCTATGAAAACAGAATTTAGAGCTCCGGGTGTGGTCGTTGTATCTTTCCATGTACTACCGTCGAACATCTGCCATGTCGAGGCGTCATTCCAGTTACCGGAGGTTATTGACTTAAATTCACCGCGAACCTGGGAAAAAGAATTATAAGAAAATAGAGCTATCAGACAGAAGAATAATATTATTCGAGATAGATAACGATAAATATAAAAAATTTTATGCACGCTGGAATTTTTCCTCTCGCAAAGGATTCAGATTTTTTTGAGTAATTTATAAGTTAATATAAAATCAAATAGAAAGCTGTGTTTACTATCATGAATTGCACGTTTAAAGCGGGGAAATAGTCGCTTCCATATGAAAAATGTAAAAAAAGGGTACTTATTTATCAATAATTTGCAAAAATATATACCTGATTTGCTTAAATATTGTCACTTCCGTTAAGAAAACAATTAAAATTCAACTTAAGTTCGTAAATAAATACATTACATTTAAAACTTTCAGTACTTGATGAGCAATGATTTGATCCCATTTCATGTAAAAAGTGTAAGGATAGAAAAGCCCCCACAGCGAGGGGCGCGAGAGCTTATTTTAAACTGGATACGAATTTTGAACGGTTTCGGAGGGCAGGGCGCTCAAGATGGGGGTAGGGACCTTGGGGTATAATTCCCGCAGACATTATAATATATTTTTTACATTTGGGTGTCGATATTAGCGTAAGGGATTGAGTATAAGCTGACGATTTTTTATATTATTACCGATTAAAAAGTATCTCCCGGCTAATTAATTTAATTTACACTTAGTAAGTGGGACGTCAAGCGTTAGATAACAGGGGATACTCAATTGACGTTTTTCATTATGGTGAGTTGTGATCAGGTGGTTACCAGTGAGATGAATTTTACCACCTTCTTCAGTTTTCAGAAGGAATAAATCCGCTAAATCAGCGCGATTTTCCACGCGCCAATAGCTCAATTGGATACCCGATCGCTAGAGAAGGTTCCAACACTCGGACTATCGCGAATGAAATTGTCCTGACAAATTTCATGCTTCGGTGGAAGGTATGCCTTGAGAATGAATTAACTCGCCTCTATACCTTCCTTAGTGCACTCAC
>CAYGXH010000049.1:0-12008 GCA_964353675.1 uncultured Chlorobiaceae bacterium | reverse complement strand
ATTGACATATATCTTCCTTGGATGAAGAATCAGGATAGTGCGCCGACGAACTGTATCACATTTTTCTGTGTTAAACGAAGAGCGTGTTTCATTGTTTCACGATTACGGTCGAGCCTGATTGGAGCTTATCTGAAGGTTTCAACACGATCCGCTCACCGGAGGCGAGTCCCTTCCGTATCTCGATAAGACGGCCGATAACATCACCGGTCGTAACCGGCACTTCATGAACCATATTCTCTTTTAGAACAAAAACGACTTTTTCACTACGGCGTGTGGTGACAGCGGAAGGATCTATCGCAATCCTCGGTTCGATATCGATATTCTGAGATGACTGCAGGCTCATAAAATGGACTTTTGCACCCATTTCGGGAAGAACGCGCTTGTCCTTGTCGAGGAACCGGACTTTTGTTTGCACGGTTGCCTTTGCGCGGTCGGCTGTCGGGACGATTTTATCAACAATTCCCCTGTAGCGTTTTTCCGGGTATGCGTCGAGAGTAATTTCGCACGGTTGCCCGGCTTCAATTTTCTCTATGTTTGATTCGGAGACATCGGCTTCCACCTCCAGAGAATTCATATCGGCAATAGTCACTACCGCAACACGTGCGCTCGCGCCTGCGGCGAACGGAGCTACGACTTCGCCGACATCGGCATTTTTACTGAGAATGGTTCCGTCGAATGGCGCCCGGATTCGGGTGTTCTCCAGCGAGACTTCTGCACCCCGAAGAGCTGCTTCACGTGAAGCGATAAGTGCAAGGACGCGGTCGGATCGAGCTTTCGCAGCATCAAATTCAGCCTGTGAAATCAGCTTTCCGTCTAAGAGGTCTTTCGCTCTTTCCAATGATTGTTCCGCATCAATTCTATCTGCTTTTGCTACCTCAAGTTCTGCTTTTGCTTGTGCTAATTCAGCTTCGACGTCTTCACTTTCTATACGGGCGATGATCTGACCTATCTTCACGCGATCGCCTTCCTTAAAACCGAGGTAAACCAGTCTTCCAGTTGCCTTTGAAGCGATGGATGCTTTACGCTGGGCCACGACGTAACCGCTTGCTGTGAGGAGAGCATTGGCCTGGCCAGGGGAAATGAGTGTCGCTGTTGTGATCTCTACGACCTCATCCTTTGACGTGAAAGTTCTTATCGCAAAATACCCAGCGATGATTATAAAAACAGCAGCACCTATATATAGGAACAGCGAGAATCGGTTCCCCCGTGGAGTGTTTTCCGGATTTGAACCTGCGGTGATGTCCCGTTTTATGCGTAATTTTGATAAATCAAAGTGTTTTTCAGACATGAAAAGCGTGATAGATTAAGATAAATTGAATTAAGATAATTAAATGGCATCTGCTTTCCAAATGAGAACATGAAAAATGGGGAAAAGATTTCATGTGCTCAACGATTGCCCCCGCCCAATCCTTAGAAATGATCTGATCCTTGAATTTCTCCATCAGAATTTTTATATTTCGACCGTCAATACAGGGAGGCTTTGTGAAAATCTCTAAAAAACCACCACGATATAAAAAAGATCATTCAATTTATTTTCTGACGTTCTGCACATTTAAACGGCACCCACACCTTCACCGTAACGGTATCCCGGAAATGCTCATCGAAAATCTTAAAAGATATTCCGATCGAATTAATGAATTGATTGCATACACAATAATGGCCGATCATATCCATCTCCTCGTCAGTGTTAATACTGTTTCGGATCTTTCGATATTTCTGAGGGATTTTAAAAAATGGACATCGCTTGAAATAAGGCGAATATTAAGAATTGAGGACCGCCATATCTGGCAACGTGGCACGATGGATCATTGTATTCGTTGGTCGTGGGAGAATAAAGATTTTGATAATCATCTTTATTATATTCTATCGAATTCTTATAAACATCTCCGTATCCAGCCTAGGGATTTTCCTTATCATAATTTCAGGGAATTTGTGGAGAGAGGGTGGGTGGAAGAGGATTTTTATACGGTCGATGATATCGAGTTACCCAGATTCTATGAATCGTAAATCCGTTCTGAGGAACGGGCTCTACGAGTTTAATTTGCCTATGAGGTCCGTTCTGAGGAACGGGCTCTACGGTCTTATTGCGGGGATTTTCTCTGTTCCAGAAATTGGATGAAAATCGCTTCCCTAATGTTGTCTTCGTTATGTGAAAAATAAAACTGTTTCAAATAAGCGTAATCCTGCATCACTTTTGTGTAAGGGTATTCGTTTATTTTTTTGATGTACTCATCAATGTAGGATGGGATATGAGTAAAACGAATTTCAGGGAAGCGGAGAAGTATCGACATGAGCGATTCATCGTATGTGATGATTTGCGCGAGGAGCGTATCGAAAAGGATCGCGTTCAGAGGAAATTCACCCGTGGGAAGGGAGAGCCGCGGTCCAATGTAGAAATGGATCTTTCTGCTGTGCATATATTCCATCGGTGCTGGTTTTTCGTGCCCGGGACGTCCGCGTACGCTCAGAATCTGGTGAGCGAGGAATGTATCGGTCAATCCGGTGCTTGTCTCGAGTGCATAGGGGAGATCAGCATAATATGCAGTTTTTAAATACGCGGGTCCGAATGCCATCCTGACAGGTAGATCGTGCAGAAATCGTCGGAGTATTTTCCCTTCATTCATTGCCTTCAGATGCTGTTTTTCGGTGTAAAACCTTGCCTCATCGACGACGTACCCTACATTGAGATTATTTTTATATATATCATTTCTGAAGATCGTGGTGATGATAATAAGTGCCGCCGCTATCATGTAAACTCTTGCTTTGAATATGCGTTTTATAAGATGTTCACCAATGAAGTAAAGCATCGGTGTGATCGGAATGAGGAATCGAGCATGCATGAAGTCGCCGCCGATGCGGACTATGAAGAACATGTAAGCAATGCAAAACAGACCTGCCAGCAGGACGTGATGTGGAACGACTCCATTATCACGGAGTAATGCAAGGAAGTTTGTCTGTCCACGGAGCGAGATGATACTCTTAATTATTTTCCAGAAAGCGAATGCAGAGATGACCGCAATTATGATGAAAACGTAATATACCTGAAAATAGAGCGAGAGGTAGTCGAAGCCCTGAGAATAATACGGAACATCTATGGATTTTGCGTAGAAAGTGTTCGGGAAAAAGTAGCCGTAGTAGGAATATCTCCAGATCCAGTAAGGTGCAAAGAGAAAGATAGACGGCAGTGAGAACATGATGATTGAAGCGATCGGTTTTCTGTATGCAATCAGAATAAATACTACAGATGCAAAGAAAAATACCGCGCCGTCTGGTCGTGTAAGCATTGTGAGAACAACCATAAAACCGGAGAACAACAATCCCCGGCTCGATCGTGCCATCATAAGTGTTGCGAATGTTCCGGCTGTGAAGAAGGTGAACATTGATGTTTCTAATCCGCTGGTTGCGTAAACGCAGAAATCCCGGTGTAATCCCAGTGCGATGCTCGTAAGCGGTAGAAGGAAAAATAAAACATTCCCTTCGGAACGGAGTTTCCAGCTTAGATAAACAAAAAGAGTGAGCGTAAAGATGAAAAAAGTAATACCGAGGGCTTTTGATAATGAGACCGGATCAGCGGTGAGTAATGAGCAAAGCGCTATAAGGAGGGTCCAGAGAAAGTTGGTATACCCTTCAACGCGTTCACCGGCATTGTAGACGAGTCCATTGCCGCCAGCGAGATTCTCCGCATAGCGGAACGAAATGAAAGCATCATCGTTCACAAACGCAAGAGAGATGGTATGTTGTATGCCGATTACAAGGGCGACAACTGCGAGGATCCAGAAAATTAACCGCAGATGTCGTGAGCGAGCATCCTGCACAGGTTGTGATATAGTTTCAGCCGATTCCATTTGCAAGATAGTTGAACGATTTAATGTTTTTCGAATACATACTTTGTGTGAAATAATAATGGATTTCCCATACAATTCCAAAATGATATTTCAGCTTGAAAATCAAGAATAGTTTTTGCTTATTGTACAATTATGAAAATACTGGGTATCGAAACCTCCTGTGATGAAACCTCGGCGGCTGTCCTGGAAGACGGACATGTCTTATCCAATATTATATCATCGCAGATTGTTCATCAGCAGTACGGGGGTATCGTTCCAGAACTCGCTTCCCGTGCTCACATGCAAATGATCATTCCGGTTGTTGAACAGGCTCTCAAGAATGCAGATGTTCGGTTGGAAGATCTCAATGGAATAGCAGTAACATGTGGTCCGGGTTTGATGGGATCTCTTCTGGTCGGAGTGAGCTTTGCAAAGTCGCTTGCCTATGGATTAAAAATTCCGTTTATCGGTGTGAATCATATGGAAGCGCATATATACTCGAACTTTATCGATGAACCAAAACCCGCATATCCGTTTTTATGCCTGACCGTCTCCGGCGGACATACGCAATTAGTGCATGCGAAAGCCCCTCTCAAGCATCAGCTCCTCGGTGAAACACTCGATGACGCGGCGGGTGAGGCATTCGATAAAGTAGGAAAAATGCTTGGACTAGGATTTCCGGGCGGACCCAGGATCGATGAATTGGCAAAACAAGGGAATCCGAAATTCGTAAGATTCCCACGGTCGTATCTTGGCGAAAATATTTTCGACTTCAGCTTCAGTGGTATAAAGACATCAGTTATGTACTGGCTTCGCGACCATGGCCATTATCAGAAAGATAACTCGCATCCATTGCCGTCGACGCTTCTGGCCGACATTTGTGCAAGCTTCCAGGATGCAGTCGTGGAGGTTTTGGTAGAAAAAACGCTCCGGGCAACTGATGCGTTGAAAGTCCGGGACGTGGCACTGTCCGGAGGGGTATCTGCGAATTCAGAATTGCGCAGGAGAATGACAGACGCATCAAAAAAACATGGTTTCAGATTGTACATACCCGATTTCCAGTACTGTACCGATAACGGTGCAATGATTGCCTATGTCGGCTGGATGAAGCTCCGCGCTGGCGAGAGGTCGGGATTTGAATTAAGTGCAAAAGCAAATTTAAGTTTATCAGAAGTTCGCTAGAGAAAAATGATAAAAATTTCACCCAAATCAGAAACGTATATCGCGATATTTTTTATAGTCATCCTCGTCCTTGGCGCCTTCTGGCAGTTGACACTCATGCGTGGATTCATCATCACCGATGATATCTTCACGAGCGATATAATGAATGAAGGATTCCCATATCGCTATTCTCTAAGTGATGCATTGAAAGCAGGCGAAGCGCCTCTTTGGGTATCCGAAATCTATGGCGGATTTCCGCTCCTTGCCAGGGCAGAGGCAGGAATATGTTACCCGATAAACCTCATTCTCTTCTGGCTACTGTCCCCATATGTTGCATTGAATATCGTTTTGCTACTAACAATCATCACTGCGGGGATATCTACATATTTATACCTTCGTGAGATTCGTGCAACTACAATTGTTAGTGTCATTTGTGCAACGGCATTCAGCTTGAGCGGATATCTTCTTTCTCATTTAAAGCATCTCAGTAACGTTAACAGCGCTTGCTGGCTCCCGCTCGGATTGTTTTTCCTTGAGAGAGCTATTACCCGCAAAGATAATCGTTTGCTGATATGGTTCGGCTTCATCTTCGGTATTCAACACCTCTCGGGTCACACACAGGTGACCTATTACTCCGGAGTACTATATCTCTTCTACTTCATCTTCCGGTCGCTTCATCAGTACAAGGAATCGGCGCAGCAAGCGAAGTCGGTCAAAGCACCGGTGAAAAATCCATGGCAGAAATTATTAACAGACCGTCGGATTTTTATATTCATCGGCATGCTCATCCTTGGATCGCTCCTGGGCGCTGTCCAGCTCATTCCGACATACGAGCTTGTTTCACTTTCCCAGCGGTCGGGTGGTGTGACATTCGACTATGCCTCCAATTATGCATACGACCCGAACAACCTGCTTACGTTCATCTACCCATATATCAACGGTGATATCGGTAACGCGACCTACACTGGAAAAAGCATATTCTGGGAGGATTACGGGTATGTTGGCGTCGTCATTCTAATCATGGCGCTATTTGCCGTGTTCCGTTTGTGGAAAAAATGGCACGTTAAATTCTTTGCTATATCGGCTCTGGTCTCGATCATCTTTGTGCTGGGACCGAATACACCGGTTTACAAATGGGCGTTCGACTTGATTCCCGGGATGAATTATTTCCGTTTCCCGACTCGCTTTCTGCTTATCACAGATCTGTCGCTGATCGTTCTCGCCGGAATTGGGATAACATCCATCGCCGAGATGCTGAACAGCAAAAAAAGGAATAGCGGTCTGCGATTTGAATTTATTATCCTCGCAATAACCATCATCGACCTCCTCTATTTCCAATTGCGGCAGAATCCCATTGTTGATTCGGAGAAGTGGGTTAAACCGCCGCAATCTGTGGAATACATAAATAGAGATACGACTCAATTCAGAATATTCTGTGTGGGCGGGAATCAAGCTCACATGGCGACATTCCAGCAGGCACGAGGATGGGAGGGAGACCTCCAGCCGTTCATCGATCAGCGTGAATATATTCAGCCGAGCAGTAATGTCCTGTACCGATTGCATTCCCCGAATGGTTACGCAAACCTGACACCGAATTACTTCGTCGATGTCTGGGGCGATCAGAATCGCTCCGGTGCGCTTAACCAAACAGCGGCAATTCAGGGAGGGCGATTCCTGCCTACCGAAATCTTCTGGCGGCTTATGGATATGTACAACGTAAAGTATATAACGTCTTTCTGGCAGATTCAGGCAAAAACGGGTGTAGACAGCGTTGCACGGTTCGGCGAGGCATACATGTACCGGAATAATAACCTGATGCCGCGAGCGTACATGGTTGGTAAACTCGTAAACGGTTCAAATCAGAATCAGGCGTTGAGGATCCTATTTTCAAATGAGTTCGATCCACACCGAGAGGCAATCGTATTTGAAACTCCGGAAGGAATTATGCTATCCGATTCAATTAGCAGTGATATCGATATAGTGAAGTATGGACGTAACGAAGTTATCATGAATGTGAAATCGGACAGGGCAGGATTCCTCATTTTTTCCGATTCGTATTATCCGGGTTGGACTGCTGAGGTAGACGGGAAGGAAGTAAAAATACATCGCACGAACGTAACCCAGCGGGGGATTGTCGTACCCGTGGGATCTCACACAGTGAAATTTACATTCGCGCCGAACACAGTGACTTACGGTTTTTGGACAACGGCCGGAGCATTTGTCGTATTCTCTGTACTTATCGTTATCAACCGACGTAAGAAAAATGAGAGTTGAAAAATGAAGCGTAAGTATCGTATTGCTCTCTTCTTGGGATTCATCGTGCTGTCGCTCTTTGTCTATGAGGTGTTTTTATCGCCGCATTACTTTGAAGGTGATCGCTTCATCATCGTATCGAAAGGAGAGACGTTCGAAGATGTCACCGATTCACTCATAAGTGCCGGTATTATAACCAATCGTTTCTACTTTGAAGCGGCTGGGAGGATCCTCGCGTGGACAACGAGGATGCAAGTGGGAAAATTTCGTTTCAAGAGCGGAGTCTCCAATTTCAAAATTCTTGACATACTGAGGGGCGGCAAGACGATTGAAACGATCTCGGTAGCGATACCGGAAGGCATGCGGACCACGACGGTTGCAAAGATCTGCGCTGATGAACTCGGTATTGATCCCGTCCGTTTTATGAAATTCGTAAACGATTCAGCATTTGCGCGCAAACTTAGCGTTGAAGCCGGAAACCTGAACGGATACCTGATGCCAAAAACGTATGAATTTTACTGGCAGACGGATGAGGAAGAAATTCTGAAAACTCTTGTAACGGAATTCTGGAGTGATGTTGACAGCGGTATGCTTGCGCAGGCTAAGCGTCGTGGGAAGAAGATTCACGAGATTGTCACGCTTGCATCCATCATCGAGTTGGAAACTGCGATCGATACCGAACGGGCAATCATTGCCGGTGTTTATTATAATCGTCTGCAGCGAAGAATGCGTCTGCAGGCAGATCCGACCGTCCAGTATGCGCTGGGCGGCGAACGGCGACGGCTTCGATTCAGTGATTTGAAGATAAAATCACCATACAACACGTATGTTAACTACGGACTACCGCCGGGTCCCATAAATAATCCGGGATTAGCGTCCATTATGGCAGCTCTTTATCCCACCCGGCACCGCTATCTCTATTTCGTCGCGACCGGCGAAGGGGGGCATCGATTCTCTTTTAACTTTATCGAACACGGGAAAGCCAAACAGAAATATCTTCGTACACGGGAGGAGCGGAAGGAAGGACAGGAGTTACCGTAGAGGATTTTTCACGCGTGCGGTTTTAACGCCGCGTATATTTCTCCATTTGCCGGTGTGGAGATTTTCAGTTTCATGCCAAACCTGACGACTGCACCGTTAAGCGCATCGACTTCAACGCGTTTACCGTGCGTCAGATCGTAGTACATCGACGACGTACTCGTTGCGGGGAGTCGTTTGCAATGCAGGATAGTTTTTGTTTCGCTATCCGCGAAGGGATCGTTGTACATAGCACGTGCAATTGTTGAAGCTTCTTTAATAACATCTTCCAACATGTGTCGGAGGGTGGGATCTTGCAGAACCTCACCTATTGTTTTCCTGGCAAACGCCGTCATACCACCGAGTCCGCAGATGAATATCCATTTTTGCCAGAGGAATTTTCCGACATTTTCAATCGCTTCCCCCTCGATTCCGGCTGAACGGAAAGTTTTTTCAAGTGTGCGGCATCGTTGACTTACCGTTCCGTCCGTTTCGCCGAATCTGAATTTACCTGCTCCACTCTCATGACGTATGATTCCGGGCGCATGAATCGTGCTGAAGATGTAAGCAATACCCGTGAGGACATATTGCCGTCCGAGTGTTTCGGCAATTACCTCCTCATTTTCAACGCCATTCTGGATGCTTAGGATGATCGAATCATCCATGAGCGCAGGTCTGGCAATCTCCGCTGCGGCGCGCGTGTCGAATGATTTGACTCCGATGATGAAGCAATCGAATGGTTTGAATCCGATGAGAGTATCTGTGAATGTGGCGTGGATTGTGAGGTCACCTTCCGGACTTTCAAGTTTCAATCCGTTCTGCTGCATGGCTTGGAGGTGAGCGCCGCGCGCGACGAAGACGACGTCGTTGTGTGCGTGATGGAGTCTAGCGCCCAGATATCCTCCGACACCGCCGGATCCGATGATAGCAACTCGCATGATATGTTAAATATAATGATTCTTTTTTGGAGAGTCCAAGTAAATATAAATGTTGAAGAAACCGTTAAAACGGTTCATAACAAATCTCAGATTCAGTAACCCACGACTTAAGTCGAGGGTTAATAAAAGCAGAGGATAAGGATCAACAGTTTTAACTGTTTCCATCATTTTCTTCCACTAAATTCGACACTAAAATTAAATTTTAGTATATTCTTAATGGATGACTATGGTTACTTTATCAAAAAATAGATTGATTGTGTTCGTTGTCTGCAGTCTTTCTTTGATATTAGTAATTCTTTACATAGTTGGATCCTACTTTCCGGGAAGTCGCAATTGGGGAGTTCACTTCTTGGGATTTCTTCCAACATTCTACAGATTCCTCTATGCCGCACTGATTGCTGTAAGTGTAACTATAATCGTTACTGGAAATGCTGAGCGGCTCATATCCCACCTCGCCTCCGCGTTAGAAAAGCATCCGGTTGTGTTTTTCCTGGCAGTTCTTGTCGGTTATATTATTCTCGCGTTTACATTCCGCATAAATGCGCCTCTGTTGGACGACAGCTTTACGTTCATTAAAAATTACACTGATTACTTTGCAGGAAATGCACCGTTGGCGCCGTGGCATGAGCCACTGTCATTTTCTTTCTTTTATATCGTTCTTCGACTTCTCGGACATACCAATCTCGGTGAGTTCATGAGATCTTTTTTTATTGCCGATTTGATCCTTGGTGTCATTTTCCTGTTTACCACTTTTCAGATTGTTCGTCGTATCTTCGATGATTCAACGAAGCGGCTGCTTGTTTTCTTATTTTTAATTATCATGCCATATTCGAATTTCTTCTTCGGGTATGTGGAGATTTATGCTTTTACTTTAACATTAATTGCTCTGTACGTCTATCTGGCAACTTTGGTTTTCGATAGAAAAATTCCCTTCATTTTGCTCTGTATCTATGGAGTCTTCCTGACATTTGTCCATTATCTTAACGTCTTGCTCTGGCTTTCCATCGCATATCTCGCATTTCTCGAATACAAGAGAGGGAGCGTTAAATCAATTATCATTGGTTTCTCCGTCAGCATACTGATGTTCGTTGCGATCCTAGTGATTGTAAATTTCGATCTGACTCGTTTAGTCGATCAAAGTTCTGTCAGCCACTTTCTCGCAATGACAAAAAATGTTTCGATGGATAATAGCTATTCTCAAGCCTTTACCCAATTCTCATTCGATCATTTGGTTGAGCTCGCGAACTATGTTCTTTTGATGTCTCCCTTCACCTTCGTCATAATCGTCGTTATGTTATTTGTACAACCGCGACTGGCAAAAATTACGCCGCTCCATACATTTCTCGCAATTATCACAGTCTGTTATGTTGTCCTGCTGGGAGTTATAAAAATCCAGCAAGGATTGGGCAACGACTGGGGTGTACTCGCTTCCTATTTCTATTTCTTCAATCTCTTCGGAGTGGTAGTGTTCTTCAATCTGTTTGAGGTATCGTACATTCGGGTATTCTCATTGATTCTTTCAATTACGATGATTCATTCCCTCATCTGGTTTCGGTTGAATTCCACGGTCGAACCGAGCATTAGGCGTATTGAGTCGCTCCTTGATACAACGATGATCTCACAGCTTGGCCAATATACAATTAATCTGCACCTCACCCGGCACTTCGATTCACAGGGGGACTCACTACAGCAAATCGAGCTTTGGAAATATTACAGCGCCCTTTATCCGCTTGATCCAAGGGGGTATGCAAATAGAATTGCCTACCTCAAGGAACTAGTTGTGCCCAATGATAACGCGACCCGTGCTCTCTATGAACAATGGATTGAAGTTGATCGATATAATGTCGACCTGTGGCGAGAGTACGCATCCTACTGCATGGATCTTGGGAATCAGCAGTATGCTGAAGGAGATCTTAACCAGGCGATTGTTTCATACCGGCGGGCAAATGAGCTTGTACCGAATTCAGCAGTCACGCAAAATAATTTTGGGAGCGTTTATGCTGAGCAGGGAAAGATTGATACTGCTCTCTCATTTTTTAACCGGGCGATAGGACTTGATTCGAATTATTCAGACGCATACTATAATCTCGGTCAGGTGTATAATGATCTGAAGGATGGTCGCCGCGCACTAGATGCCATGCGGCATGCAACCCGTCTTGGGAATGTAAAGGCGAAAGAATTTCTTCGCATCAGGGGAATCTTTAAGGTAGATTGAAGTTGTAAGTCGACCATTTTCTTGGAGGGATACGTGGCAGTATGTCCAATGCGCACCATATCGGATAACTCTTACTATAGCCACCGGAGAGGGCATATTCACAGTTGAATTTGAGTATAGTTTACAAGCGTGGAAGTTTGTGGTGATAAGGTGAGAAAGGGCGGATAACATTTCTATAGGGGTTGTCTAAAAAGATCCAGGCTGTCACTCCCGAACGATCTTGTCGGCCTGCCTGCCACTCCTGCCTACGCTTCGCTCTGGCGGGTAAATCGGCAGGCAGGGAGTCCAGTGCTCAGATGTTATACCCGCATGCCTCTGGCGGCCCGCCCGAACGACCGAAACTAAGGGCTATTCTTGTTCGGTCGGGCGGGGTATCCAGAGCTTGTACATAGTACTGGATTCCCGATAGGAGCATTCGGGAATGACACTGTCCCTTTTTACTTTGTCGATATGACAATCATTTGAAAGTTTATTATATTACGCCATAGCATCAAAACAATAACTTACAGAACCACCGAAGGGGAGCAAATATGAAACGGTGTTCTTACTATCTTGTCCTGACCATATGTCTCGTTGGCATTTCTATACCTCAATCCAAGA
>CAYGXH010000048.1:0-12179 GCA_964353675.1 uncultured Chlorobiaceae bacterium | reverse complement strand
TGTTGGTGGATGCCGGTACGGCGCTCGATCCGGTTGACAAAGAGGGGTGGGCAAGTATTGCCACAGCACTCATGCAAGATGGAGCGGGAACGCGGGATGCGCTTCAGCTTGCAGACGCGATCGATTTCCTCGGCGCTTCGATATCCACATCTTCGGGGTATCACTCGTGCGGTGTAAGTCTCCATACGCCTCTCTCGAAGTTCGATTCTGCCCTTGTTCTATTCGGCGACGTTGCACTCCGTCCCCTGTTTCCCCCCGCGGAGCTTGAGCGCAACCGGAAAGAACTGATGAATGAATTGATACAGTGGCACGATGAACCCCGTGCTATCGCATCAGTCATGTTCAGTCAGGCAGTTTTCGGAAAACCTCATCCGTATGGCCGTCAGAGCATAGGGACGGAGAAGAGTATTCGTTCAATGACCATAGATGATGTGGAGGCTTTTTACGGAAAATATTTCACTCCCGGAAACTCGACCATGATTGTTGTAGGTGATGTGACCGAGAAGAACGTCAGGGGTAAGCTGGATCAGATATTCGGAAAATGGACGGGGAAGGGAGCAAAAAAAGCCGAGATCCCGAAAGCCGAACAAGTGAAGGGCAGGCAAATATATCTGGTGGATAAGCCTGGCGCAGCGCAATCCGAGATACGAATCGGCCGTGTAGGCGCCGCCCGCCTGACCGATGACTACTATGCACTTCTCGTTGCAAATACAATTCTCGGCGGTTCGTTTTCGTCTCGGCTCAATCAGAATTTAAGGGAACAGCACGGTTATACGTACGGCGCGAACTCGCGGTTCGATTTTCGGCTCTATCCGGGACCTTTCATGGCGGGTTCGGCGGTACAGACAGTAATTACTGACAGTGCGATCATAGAATTCATGAAAGAATTGAACCGCATTTTGGAACCGGTTGCTGACGAGGAATTGACACGCGCAAAAAATTATATTACCTTGCGGTATCCCGAAAGTTTCCAAACCGTAGCCCAAATTGCCGGGAAGCTAATTGAGCTGGATATGTACAACCTGCCGGATAATTACTTCAGCAGTTTCACGAAGAATGTACTTGCTGTTACGAAAGCAGATGTACAACGTGTGGCAAAGAAATACATAGATCCCGAGAATATCGCCATCATCATTGTGGGTGACAGAGCACAGATTGAGAAGAAAATAGCTGCTCTGAATTTAGGTCCGATCGTTCATAAAACAATACCGGAAGTGCTGGGACCGATGCCTGTGATAGAGGGAGATAAGTATTAAAATTTCCTTTGAGAGACAAATTTCGCATTGCATTCAATAGCCCCCATCTTAAGATGGGGGCTATTGAATATTACGTCCGTATCTGCTTCCACCAGTTATTTACAACATCATTGACATCAGTCGTGGCTTCCTTTTTCGTCCACTTGTTGTAAAATTTTATATCGCCGCTGGCCGGTGAAGGCGCCGGGATGTCGAAAAGGAAGCGTGCCGGAACTGCAACAGCATCGCCGATGATGAAAGCCTCTCCCTGCTGAAGAGTTGGAAGTATATCGATAAGACTGGATAGCGCATCAGGAACCAGTTTACGTACGTAAAGCTGATCATTCGGATTGAGCAGACGCATCGCGATGAAGTTATTACACTGGGCAGTGATGGTCTCTGAAATTTCGGCGGGCCTCTGACTCACAATCATGCAACTCACACCGTACTTTCTACCTTCTTTGGCGATTCGCTCAACCGTCTTTCGTGCCGCCACGCTCCGGCTCGCTTCAGAAAGATAAGTGTGAGCTTCTTCGAATACTATCAGCATCGGGAACTCCTGCCGTGCACGATTCCACATATTGAAATCGAATATGATCCTGCCAAGGAGCGATACGAGCACGTTGATGACATCGAACGGTACCCGGCTCAGGTCGAGGACGGTGATTCGCTTATTGGTATCAATTCCGAAAAGCTTGGTCAGTAATTCATTGAAAGTTTCGGAAGATTTGTATTTCTTTGGTTTGAATAGAAATTCGTAACGCCGGTCGGTAATTTTGCTTTCCAGACGCACAAGAAATCTTGTAAACTGTCCGTAGAACGGTCCTTCCTTGCCGCCGATTCCCCTCTCTGAATCAAGCGACCGCATCCTTGCACTCACTTCGAGGAGGTCAAAATAAACAGGAGTATCGATGGTCAGGGTATCTTTTAGCGTAAGGTTTTTGCCGCGCTTTGAATCGAGAATCGCTTCCTTCATTACCATCATCTGATTGTGCGCTGACGGCTCGTTTTCATCGATGAAGGTTTCCACAAGTTCATCAAAATTCATAAGCCAATACGGCAGTTCAAGTTCGGTGATTTTTATGACGTTTCCCTTTTCCTTGAATGCAGGTTCATATTCGCCGTGGAGATCGAGGAGAATGATGTGCGTGTTTTCAAGATCCTGAACTTTCTGTATGATCGATGCAGTTGCGCACGACTTCCCCGATCCTGTCGAACCGAAAATTGCAACGTGCTTGGCGAAGAATCTGTTCGGGTCGAGGAACAACCGCTCTCCTTCCGCAATGGAAAGCCGGCCGAATGAAAAATTGTGCTCGCGGAACGTTGAGAAGACTGTTTTCAGATCTTCGGGATTTGCAGAGTATACAAGACTGCCGAGAACAGGAAAGGTTGCTACACCGCGTGTGAATTTTCCGCCATTTAGCGTTCCGATCAACTGGATGTCAACGCCTCGTTTTGGCGCTTTTGCCGACCCCCGTTCACCTTCAGTTGTGTCGAGGACTCGAGTCGATGCAATACTCCCGATAACCGAACGTTCTCCGACTGGTATCATAACATAATTGCCGATGCGGCACATTTGATCCGATTTACGGAGTCCCGTTATATCCGGTGAATCGTCAATTAACTGAGCGGTAATTGTATGACTCGTTATTGTCGTTATCATCCCAATTCGTTTGCTTGAATCAATCATTTCAGTCCTCTCTAAAAAGTCATCATGAGCGTTTAATCGTTACGATTGTTTTATCATCTGACTGGGTGCCTGCTATATTGAACTTTTGTACGTCTTCAATGATAATCTGTGATATTTCCTTTGGTTTTTCATCCCTGTGATCGATGAGCATCTCCGTAAGACGTTCTTCACCGTAAAAATCACCTTTTTCGTTTGTCGCCTCAACCACACCGTCGGTATACAGAAGAAGAATATCTCCCTGGTTCATGAGGAAATTTTCCGTTCTAAAAACCTGATTCGGAAAGGGTCCGAGCATCTGGCCCGTTGCTTCGATGAATTCCGGTTTTCGTGAATTCGCTCGCAGGAGAATTGGATTGTTGTGCCCGCAGTTGGCATAAATCACAAGTCCGTTTTTATCGTCTGTTATTTCAGCATAGAAAAGAGAAACAAAGTACTCCTCCGAAAATGTTTTATTAAGGAGCGTATTCGTACGTGACAGGAGTAGACTGATTTTTGTCTGATATCCAAATCCCATTCGGAGTGCGCCGGACGTATATAGCGCCTGAGCTGCTGCCGAGAATCCTTTGCTTGTCGCATCTCCTATCACGACGGCTATCCGCTCTTTATCGTCTTCCACCTGCAGGTAGTCGAAAAAATCGCCCCCTACGATGCGGTCGGGTATTGAAATTCCGTAGATATCGTAGGAATGGAATTGCATCTCATGCTGGGGGAGGATGCTCTGCTGAATATCCCGCGCTTTGTCGATGTCGCGTTCTAGGACCTGAGCTTTGTGCTCAATCTTTTTTGTCCTAAGGGCGGAGCTCAGAGCCGCACTTATGATGTTAAGCGTGGGTGTAAGAGATTCATCGATGTGATCAGCGTTGAACGCGAGGATATAACGGAAGAGCGTGTTTCCGCGGTACTGAATCTTTTCGCCGATGCCAGTGGCAGAATACTTCAGAATCCCGCGTTTCCGGAGATACCAATCTTGTTCGCTTGCCAGAATAGTGCGAAGTTTTGGTAATTCTAAAAAGATTGGATAGTCTTTGAGCTTTATCCTGTAATGCTGTTTAATCTGTTCAATCTCGCCGTATTGATACAAGAGTTCGTAGCTGGCACTCTTCGGATCGAATTTCCAAATCCGACCCCCGTTGATGTTTATCTCTTCACTATGAATGATATCATGAATAGCCTGCCTGAGCAATTCCTCTTCATTTGTGAATGGACGGGAGGCGATTTTTTCAATTGTCCGGTATAATTTTCGTAATTGCATCTGTTTTCAATAAAAAACTTATGAAATGTAGTAGGAAAATGCGATAAAAGCAAAGAATTCAGTCGTGATTTTTTATTTCACCCGCCCTCACAGCAACGGGAAGGTGATCCTCCCTTCGGGGGACGGCGCAGGAGTAAAGGGAGCTGTATGCGCAGTAGGGATTGTAGGCGTTGTTGAAATTCAGCGTGTACAGGTGATTGGAATCGTTGTTTTCTTCACCTACATCAAGATACCGTCCGACATGGTACGTTTCTTTTCCGGTAGTTTCATCGGTAAACCAGACCGATAGATATTTTTTATAAATAGCGGATCGCAGGGAATTATCCGCGGTGAATTTATAAGCATTGAGTTTGTAGCTTTCCCCGTCAAGGTCGAATGTAAAATAGCCGTATTTGATGTAGTACCTGGCATCGCCTTTGGTGCCGTAGACCTGAACGGTTTCCGGTCTTTCATACTTGCCGAGCTTTGATGTGAAGTAGTATTTCAGATTGGGATGGAACCATTTAATTCCCGTGAACCGGATACTAGTGTCTCTGACGAAAGGCGATTGGGGATCTGAGCGAAATGAGGAATCAACCCCGGAACGATGTGCAAGAATCTCTTTAACGATCCGTGTGCTGTCTTCTGGAGTCCATCTGCTGACGGTGCTACTCTTTCTGCCACAGCAGATCAGTAGAGATGTAGTAATGAAGATAGAAATTAATTTTAAGGATACAGGTCGGTTGATTTCCATCATTTGCGGCGGGTGTTCTTTCCTGTTCGTTGTTGATTTATCCATGTCGTACCGCCGTCTGTTGTCTTGAGGAGCGTACCATTATTTCCGGCAGCCCAGACGGTTGAGGTATCGTATGGCATGATGCACCGCAGAATTTCTTCCGTACCACTTGTTTGATCAATCCAGGTTATCCCGCCGTCCTGTGTCGACATAATGACGCCGCCGTTTCCTGCAATCCATCCTTTCGTCCGACTTATAAAGTGAACGGAATAGTGAAATGTGCTCGTTTTAAAAAAGCGGAAGTCCTCCCTTGCGTTCTGCTCGTTCCAGTATTCACCCCCGTCGGTAGTATTGAGAATTGCGCCGTAGCCGCCGCTTACCCATCCGGCGAGTGAATCGATGAAATGAACGGAAAAATAAAAATGAGGATAACCGCTATCGAGGGATGACCAGATCTCGCCTCCGTCCGTCGTTTTGAGAATAGTACCGCTTGCGCCGGTGACATAACCAACTTTTGTATCTGCGAACGATACAGCGGCAAGATCCTGCGGGACATTGCTGTACTGACGAAACCATAACTTTCCGCCGTTTGTAGTCTTGAGGATGAGCCCGCGTGAACCGACGATCCACCCGGTTTCTCCGTTCACGAACCTAATGGACATGAGGTTATATGATGAGGAACTGTCTGTGTTTTTCCACGATATTCCTCCATCGACGCTTTTGAGTATTGTCCCTTCTTCACCTACTGCCCAGCCAGTTTTAGCATTTACGAAGTGGACCGAAAAAAGCGACTTGTTCGTCCTGCCGATAAATCGCGCGCCGGTCCAGCTTTTCCCGCCGTCCGATGTTCGAATTATCGTCCCGTTTTCTCCGGACACCACGGCAGTGTTTTCATTCAGAGCGGCAATGGAATAGTAGTCGATTTTTTCCGCTGTAAGACGACCCTGAAAAAGCAAAGTAAAAATAAGCAGGTTGTATGCAATCATTCGTTATCCGGATTGTTATATAATTAATCTACATAAAAGAAGGAAAAGCTAGACATATAAATGCTATCGAGCATATCATATCGACAGCTGTTATGAGCTGATTTGTTTTTTTCGTTTAATAAATTCCGGAGCAATTTCATTTTGAAGGCTTGGATTTCTGCTCAGAAATGCCTTTTTCACCGTGCATCTCTACTCCAGTTTGCGTCGATATTTTTTTATAATGGAACTTGCTGAGTTCGGCAATGTTTAGTAAGTTCTTGTTCAGTTCGTTAATATTCCAATGAAGTGCGCCAAGCTTATATTGAGATAGTTCATCAAAACGTTGTTTGAGATATTCGTAATCAAATTTCTGTTCCGTAATTTTATGCTTATAATTGAGACTTATCACAGCTTATTTTATAATAGCTGAGAATAACATATACACCTAGAAGACTCATTAAAGAAACTGTATCCCATTGAATAAAATCTCTATCGCCTTGTTTACCTTCATCCTTGAGAAAAGGAATGATAGTGACACGTGTGGGAATGTACATCGTATCATAGACGCGGGCGTAAGGGTAACTTCGAGTCCGTTTTGGTGATACCCAATGGCTGACTCCGAATGTATTCTGATTATAGGATAGAAGAAATGAAGCGTTCTGAAAGGCTGAACCGGAAAGAAATTCATCAATGCCAAAAGTTTTGAGCTGTTGACAAAGAGATAGGTTATATTTTAGATTTTCAATTTTAGCATCGATTTTCAATTTCTTCTTACCTAGCCGTCTCGAACGAGAGTGCCTGCTGTGCGATTTCGGCTTTGATTTTTTTGATGGCATATTTAATGTACTCATTTTGAGTTTCAATCCCGATATGTTTCCGTCCAGCTTTCTCGGCAGCGATGTTTGTTTGAGCACTACCAGCGAAAATGTCAATGACTATATCATTTTTGTAGGAATAAAGTTGAATTATTCGATCTGCAAGTTCCACTGGAAAAGGGCAAGGATGATTATTTTCCTGTGGAGCAACTGGTCGTAGCTTCCAGACATTTTTGCTCTTTTCACCCTGATAATTGGATAGGTCGATCCGATTCTCTTCTTTTTCTTGAGGAGTGCGAGACCAATAGATATTTTCTCTGTCTTTTTTCTCTGCTGGTTTTTGAAAAACAAATACGTATTCTGCGACGAGACTAGGATAATAATATCCGGGAAAAGGATGTTGTAAGAGAACACCAGAGCGCCGATCACGAGCAATTGGTTTCTCCCAAATAATATCCTCTCGAAATATCCAACCTATTTCTTCCATCCAATTTACAAAATGAAAAGGTAATGCAGTTCGTTCACCATTCCACGAAACGGGGGAAATATTAACGACGTTATGGCCACCAGGACGTATCACTTGCAGCAAAGTCTTAAATCTGTCAATAAGGAAACTCTTATATTCTTCATATGAGACTTCTTTCCTCTCCCAACGGTCTTTTCTCCCATTCAGTTTCTCCACATGTTCTTCATAGTTGATTGCGTTCAGGTATGGTGGGGATGTGAACGCTAAAACAATTTCATTTTTAGGCAGAGATTTAAGTACATCAAGGCAGTCACCTTGGATAATTTTTCCATTCCCAACTAGGAATTCCTTAAACATTGAGATAATATATTGAATGAAAAATGTTCTTTTGAATCATTATTTAAAGTAAGATACGAAAATAAAAAATAATATGGCATAAACCTTATGTGATTACATCCATTAAGACAGGCTAGAATCCTAATTCCTTCATAAGACTGTCGGCGCCTGCGAATTTTTCTACTATCCAGAGAACATACCGGATATCAACTGCGATTGAACGGCTGTAATCTTCACTCCAAGCGTAGTCGTTGATGGTTGCTTCGTAGGCACGATCAAAGTTAACACCCACTATCTCGCCGCGGGCATTGAGCAGGGGACTTCCTGAATTTCCACCGGTGGTATCAAGATTGTACAAAAGCGCTACTGGCACATCGTTTAACTTCCTGTGCATCCACCGTCCGAAGTTTTTCTCCCTGTGGAGATCCATCAGTCGCCGGGGTGTAATGTAGGGATCGGTGCCCGTCGTTTTTTCGATGATTCCTCTTACAGTAGTTATTGGCGAGGAATAAAGCGCGTCAGCCGGCGAATACCCTTCGATCTTTCCGAAGGTCATACGGAGCGTACTGTTCGCATCCGGAATAAAATCCTTCTTTAAATACTGCTGCCTGGCATCGACTAGAAGCACAGAAAGCTTTGAGAGAGCGCCGTCTCTGCGCTGCCGGATTTCGCGTAATTCATCGTATAGCGGCAGGAGAGACTTTATAAATATGATCGCCGGATCGTTCAGCTGATCTATTCCATCCGGCAATTTTGCCAGAGCTTCCGTGAGAAAATTTTCATCAGTAAGCTTGGAGGTTCCATAGAGAGTTTCGATGAACTTGTCGATCTTACTTTCATATTCCTTGGAACCGATAACACTATCGATGACCGGAATCCGCTGATCAGGAGGTATTTGTACCGCCCGCATCAGCATCTGTCTGAAAAATATTTTGTCGACAGGGTCGTAGTAATTGCGCAGGGACATCAGGAGCGACTGCTTCGTGCGGGCAAAGTTGCGGTCCATGTAGGCCGATGCGCGTTCAGTGTCAGGTTTCCTTAGCTCCCGGGAGGCATCCAGTAGTGATTTACCGAGACTGAGAAGAGAGGAACTCTGAAGCAGGTAATCAAGCGTCAGCTCATACTGCGAACGCGATTGGATCTCCTCATAAATCGAACTGATATCCTTAAGCACAGAGCCGTAAAGTTCTTCCCGTGTTTTATCCGATTCAATGAATGACTGAAATGATTTTTCTTCCTCTCCTTTTTTCCCGACAAGTTGCAATCGCTTTAATCCCTGAAGCTTTCCACGGTAATTCTTCATCGTGTTCGCCAAACCTTTAATCCGCCCATCAAGTTTTAACGATACTGACCTATCATCCTTACCCATGTTTTCCATAGTGGATATTTGCCAGCCATAGAGATCAGCTACATAGGGCATGCGTACTTCTTCCTCGTAGGCGAGGTACGAAGAGGTGCGATGCCGATATGTTCTTCCCGGATAACCTAGCATGAAAACTGGATCGCCGTCATCGACACCTTCGACTCCGATTTTGAGGAATTTTTTTGGATGAAAAGGAACATTATCTTTTGAATAATCGGCAGGCTTACCATCCGGTGCGACATATGCCCTTATGAATGAAAAATCCCCTGTGTGCCGGGGCCAGATCCAGTTATCGTTTTCCCCGCCAAACTCTCCAATCGATCGCGGGGGGACGTATACCAGGCGTACATCCTTCAGATACGTATAGATGAAGAGAATGTACGATTTCCCCGTAAACATCTCGGCTACTTCCGCGCGTTTATCCGGATTCGTCTTTTCGGCTTCTGTAATAATATCCTTTATTCTCTTATCGATCGCTTTTGATCGTGCTGCAAAATCCATAGTGTCGTGCACAGCACTGAGAACCTCGTCCGATATGTTGCGGTACGAATCGACAATCCGTACTGTGAAACCTTTGGCGGGAATTTCTTCGGAGAGCGATCGTGCCAGAAATCCATTCGTCACATAATCCTGATCCGGTGTGCTTGCTGCTTGTATACCGCCAAAGGTACAGTGGTGGTTGGTGATTATGAGTCCCTCGGCGGAGACGAAAGAACCCGTACATCCACCGATATTTACAATGGCATCAACCAGGCTGCCGCCGTTCGGATTATAGATGTCTTCGGCAGTTACCTTCAATCCTTTCGATTTCAGGTCCAATTTCTTTATTTCACTCAGCGGGTACATACCTTCGTCGGGGTAGGCAGATACGGGCGAGATGACTGCCAACCAAATGAGAAGAAACGGTAAAGCCGATATTTTTATCAATAATTCAAATGTTCGAATGTATCGCATTGAAATACCCCATAATGAGTACTATGTTGTGTGATTGTTACCGTTGCTGGAGATAGTGCGTTTCTGTTTGTTTAAAGTTTTTTAGTTGTTACGCGGTCGATGTATTTGATTTTTTCCGTATCAACACGGACAAGATCACCCGTGATCACGAATTGTGGTACCTGAATTTCGATTCCGTTCTCAAGCATGGCGGGTTTCATCGTATTGTCTTGTCCATCATGAATGCCCTGACCGGTCGAGGCCACCCTAAGTTCCAATACTTTCGGGAAATTGACCGATATAGCTTCCTCGCCAATGAGTTCAATAGTGGCTTTTGTACCTTCTTTGAGGAATTTTTCATGAACCCCGACGACCGATTTGGGAACGCTGATCTGGTTGAAGGTATCCGGATCCATAAAGTAATACGCATCCGTATCAGCATATATGTAATCCATCTGTCGTTTGGTCAGTTCCACATGTTCTACCTTATCGGTGAATTTAAAACGACGATCCGCGAGATGACCATATATCAGATCTTTGAGTTTAAGTTCAATGAAACCATGCATCTGTCCGCTCCCTGCATGGTGAATGACGCTGAGTACTTTGTAGAGTTTCCCATCAAGCTTGATGGCTGCTCCCTCCTTAACGTCAGATATGAGAATCACGGCAGATTCCTTCCTGATTGGTGATGAGACTACGGAAATAAAAAGAAATGGATCTGATGGATGCAAGTTTCTTAACTTGAATATCAACCGGGCTAAATCCGTGTATCGATCGCGACGTTATCATAAGCAATGGTACGAGGATTTGATCCGTCAACATTTTTTTAGGTGTGAACGGGTTACCCGATTACATAATCGATAGGAAGGTGATGGTATTTTGGTCGTTAAATGAGTCACATCTGTAAATTGACTAACATTTACGCCTTCATCCGCATGCCTTTTTCTTCATAACTGAAGATCCATCCTGCGAGTTTTCCCGGGTCGATTTCCTTGAAATTGTTCCAGTAGCGTTCAGTATTGAGAAAGCGTGAACTCGTATCATTTTTCGGGATGTTCCTCTCCATACGGAATATTTCATTGATACGGTTCTTCCAGAGTTTCATATTAGAAACGCGCAGGTCGACCCAGCCGTCGTGTGTCCAGATATCGATGTTCTTTTGCGATATCAGAAGTTCCTTTTCACCTTTATTTACGGGAATTTTCATCGTATCGGCGCGCAGGAGAGTCTTGCCGTCGGGCATAAGGATGGGAATTCCAATCGAGATTATCTGAGACCGTAGTGTACTGTTGGTTTCTATTATCCTTCCTAATTTCTTTGAAAGAACTGCCGGACTTGTCTTAACGATTTCGTACATGTCTTTGCAGCCGAGCTTGAGGAGGTATCCTTCGTAGAGGAGTTTGGAGAGGCGGGGCGGACCGAGCATCTCGAATGCTACGCTGTCGTGGCGGTACTTCTTTTCCAGGTCCATTATCTGATTTTTTGCATTTTGAAAGAGATATCCCGCGCGATACGTCGGACCGAGTGTCGCATTATCCAGAGCGTTGATGATATCGTGTCCCGTATTTCCCCCTTTAATTTCATAGATGGTATCCTCTGCAATCTCCTCCGGAGTCACAAACTCCATCTGTCCCGGAGTAGTTATTGTTTCAAATTCTCCGCGGGAGAAAAGACCGTTCTCGCCAGTATCGATAAACGCGGCCTTTAGAGTTTTATTGAGCGGTTTTGCAAAATTCTTCATGCCGAGAGGAAGAGTTCGGTTAAGCCTGAATCCTGCCTGCGGGGGACAATCAAATAATTGAATCGGGTTTCCGTGTTTTTTTATCTCTCCATACGCGACACGTTTCCATGCGATGGCTGCAGTTGGTTTAATTTCCTTAGTAATAGGTGCGTCGGGCGTACGTCCCATGAGGAAAAGGAGCATTGTGTGAGCGCCTGCAACGGATGATTTGCCGAGGAGGACGCTCGAAGGCCGTTCTTCGCTGTGTGTATACGGGATATTTAAACCCATTCCGCCCGTACCGCTCGTTCCGATTTTGAGATATATTTTTGTACCAAACAAATGCATAGAGCGGTAGAGAATCTGAATGTGGCGGATGAGTTGTGGGATATACAGAGAGCAGAGAAGTTTTTCGGTGGCTTCAACGAACGGCGCCAAAGTATGTTCCGCATTTTTCGATTTTTGTATAACAGTGCGCGCACTGCTGAATATGTTCTGGTATGCAATCGCCGTCGCGGAATTAATGCAGTCAATGATGATCTCTGGTTTATGCTTACTGATGAGGTGGTAAAGTGACGAACGACGTATGGCAGCAGCATCCAATTCGCCCAGAATGTCCTCAATCATTTGTAAGCGTTTCTGCGGATCGTTGACAATCTGTTCACGTGGTGTATCCTTGAATTCGTTGC
>CAYGXH010000047.1:0-12227 GCA_964353675.1 uncultured Chlorobiaceae bacterium | reverse complement strand
TGTTGTTTTTCATTGTTTAATAGAATTGAATCTGAACAGGGAATTAACTAAAATACCGGACAGTAAATAGTTCAGGGCGTGTTTTGTTGTCGACAAAATAACAAACGAATGAGGATTCCATGTCAAGGTTTATTGAAAAACTGCTTTGTCTTGTAATAATGTATCTGGCACTCCCGTTTGTTACATCCGCTCAGCCGGTAATCAGATTGTACGATGAACTTACGGAGTTGTATCCCGATTCTGTTTTTAAAGAAGGAATGAAGGAATATACGATCGACGCGGCGAGGGGAACGATTGTCGGTGTCCATATTCTTGTAACAGGAATAGATTCGGGGACGGTGGCGCGATTCAGAGTGGTTCAGCGGAACAGACCGGTCACCGAAGCGCGCTGGTACCGTATGATCGATGTCCCCGTTGAGGAAAATACCGGGCTGGACAGTCGGACAGAAAAATTTTCCGGGCAAAAGAATCCTTTCGTTATCCGACGGGCACCTTTCAGAATTTATGAAGCCCTGGATCCGGTCAGGTCTCCAATGGTGATCAACAAACCGACGATCGCTCTGCGTGCGGAAATACCAATCTCCGGAAAAGCCGCTGTGGGGGAAAATAACTATGAGATCATTATCGATATTGATCATTATAGTGAGAAATTGCATTGGATCGTCAAAGTCCACAAAGCCGTCGTCCCTTCACTTAAACACTCCACGATCTCATACGTTAACTGGCATAGCGTTGGAAATATCTGTAGTGATCACGAAGTGGAAATATGGACAGAACCATTCTGGAAGATGCTGTCAGAATATGCGAAACTGATGGTGAGGGGACGGCAGAACACTTTTTGGCTTCTATGGAACGACTTTTTTGAATTTGATAGCACGGGGTGTATGACGGAGTTTCATCGGGAGCGGCTTGAACGGTATATCAAAGTGTTCATGGATGAAGGTCTTCAAAAAATTCAAGGCTGTCCGTTCACATTCCGCGAGAACTGGTCGACTGACGCAATGTATGTGATCCCTACACAGTATAAAATATCGGCAGCTTCAGACGACGGATTGAAGCAGATCGAAAGAATGGCGGATAAGATCTATGCTGCGATAAAGGTAAATCATTGGCAGGAAAAATGGATACAGGGGATTTTCGACGAACCAACGGATGAATATGTTGACAGGTATAAAACCGTCGTCGAAGTTTGCCGCAAACATATGCAAGGTATTCCAATAATCGAAGCAACGATGACAACAAAACTGTCAGGTTATATTGATATCCTCTGCCCGCAGGTTCAGGAGTATCAAAGGGAACAGGAATTTTATGAACAGCGCAAAGCGGCCAACGATAAAGTCTGGGTATATACATGTCTTGTGCCAGGGGGTCCGTGGCTGAACCGATTGCTTGATCAAGAACGCTTACGTCAGGTTTACTTCGGCTGGAGCTGTGCCCGCTACAATCTCAACGGATATCTCCATTGGGGACTGAACATGCATCGGGCGGGGCAGGATCCTTTTCAACAGAGCGCTATCCGTCACTACGAGGGTGAAGAAAATAATTTCCTGCCGGCAGGTGATACCCACATTATTTACCAAAGAAAAAATGGGCCGATCTCAGGTCAGCGGTTCGAATCGGTCAGAATTGGTATGGAGGATTTTGAATTGCTCGCGCAACTGAAAGCGAAGGATACCGCGTCGACCATTTCGGTCATAACGCGGATATTCCGCGCATTCGATGACTATAGTAAAGATGTTGTTGAATACCGGAGTACAAAGCAGTTGTTGCTTGAATCACTTGACGAAAAGTAATCTGTTGATCGGATTATCGTCATGGAACTGAATTTATCTTTAATTGATACCACTGTATTTCCTTATACCGGAATCGCCTAGATTCCTTGCCACAGTCAAGTTTATTTCGTACTTTTTACAAAATGATACCGATTATGAGTTAGAGAACGACGCAGAGAGTGTTGAGTGATGAGTCGGTAAAATAATTAACTACTTTTATTTTAAACAAGAAACTATCTATGCTCAAAGAGATACTGATTCAAAACTTACGCGTTGTATTTGTCGGAACGACCGTAACGGAAATATTAGACGAGCTCGGGTTCTATTATTTGGGTCCGAAAAATCGGTTTTGGGAAATGCTTGAATATGCCGGCATCACACCAGCATTAGTTATATCCCAATCGGACCGTAAGGCGTTGGTTGACGCGAAACATACTGGAGTGCTCAACGATCTGTATAAGCAATTCTTCTTCGAGAAGAAAGAATCAGCATTATTAAAACTTCGTATCGGTTTAACCGACCTCAATCGACGACGGATCGTCAGCAACGACGACGATCCGGGAGCCGAGCCAACAATGGACGATATACAAAAGTTTGTTAAAAAAGTTGAAAAGTACCGGCCGAAGGTTGTTGCATTTGTAATAAACTTGGAAATCTTTGAAAAATGTTTTAAGCGGTTCTATCCATCGGTTACTCGGGAGCGGGGAAAGCAAGACTTCTTGATCGGTAATTCAGAAGTATGGCTTCTCGGCAGTACCAGCGGGCGGGTAAAAGATACCGACGCACTTGAGCAGGTGTTCAGTGACCTTGCAGATCGCCTCGGCTTTTTGGAGAAAGAGAGCAATTAAAGGGGAGCTGGTAAACATATTATGGCAAAAGAAAACTAATACTATGAAAACAGAACTTATCCGCAAACTAATCGAGTCGTTTTGACTTACCCCCATCAATCTGTCCAATTTGTATATTGGGAAATAGGTCCAAATGGAGAGTACAATGATAAAGATATCCATCTGATACCATTATCTCAAAACGACCTGAGGCCTGAAGCCGAGGCAGAGCAGTATATGGGAATTGATTACTGCCCCAAGCAATCATCTTTATTCAAATAAATCCATTGGATCTGAAAGTGGAATTGTTTATTTTCCAATCAATACACCTTTAAAAAGGAGAAAGAACATGAGCAAAGGTCAGGATAGCAGGAAGACAACCAAGAAAGAACCGGCAAAAACCATGAAGGAAAAGAAAGAAGCGAAGAGGATCAAAAAAGAAGAAAAAAAGAACCAGGGTCTCCAGCAGCTTACCTGAGATAATGTTGGTGAGCATTATTTATAAATATCTCATGCTTTTCACCATTGATGCCACCAGCCGACGATTTGATTAAATTGAAACCCCGACCACAAATCGCTGAGCCACTCGAATCCTGCCCGACTACTGACACAGTCATGCAGGCGTACACCCTATTCGTCTGGGCTCGATTTTTTATGGGAATGCCAATGGAGTTAAGTATTGAACAAGGAAATTGAAGCGTAGATATATAAATAGTCGGTAGGAGTAATTCTGTAAGAATTTAGAAATTACTACACGTACCGTCTTTCCCTTCAAATATTTTCAATTGTAACTTCCCTCTATTATATATATATTTATCTGTTCTTGTTAATCATTAAAAACGGGCCTGGAATGCAAGAATTCCGCTTTAAAAATATCGATTTACTATTTCTACCTCGTTCATAATTCAAATTACTCAAGGAACTGAGCATGTCACTCTCATTGCGAGAAGTCCGAACACCGAAAGATGAAAAGCTTTTTCTCTACCTGCCGGAGCGGCTTCACCAGAACCATCACAATTGGGTTCCACCAATTTACTCGGATGAAAAGCGCGTTTTTGATCCGAAGAAAAACCGGGCATTTGCATACTGTGATTTTGTTCGTGTCCTTGCGGAAAAAGACGGTGAGGTTGTCGGCAGGATTTCTGCTGTTGTTAACAATCGTTATAATGATGAGTGGAAAGTTAAGGTTGTCAGGTTTGGATATCTGGAATGTCCGGATGATCCTGAAATAGCGAAAACGCTTTTGGGATTCGCGGAGGAGTGGGGTAAGCAGAGAGGAATGGAAAAGATTGTCGGTCCTAACGGATTCACGGAAGAAGATCCGCAGGGCTTCCAAGTGGAAGGATTTGAGAACATTCCGAATCTCGCGACTTATTGTAACTGGCCATATATACCGCCGTTGCTCGAATCTATAGGTTATGCGAAAGAAGTCGATTATGTTGTCTACAAAGTTGATCTTGCGAATGCGATAACTGATTTTTATAAGTGGGCGTATGACCGTGTAAGCAGGAATAAGCAATACACACTGATGGAATTTACGCGCAAGAAAGAAATAAAGCCCCATATCCATGCGATATTTCATCTGATGAATGACACTTTCCAGGAACTATACGGATACTCGACACTCGATGAGCAGGAAATGGATCAACTCGCAAAGCGATATTTACCGGTCATAGATCCACGCTTTATCAAAGCTGTAAGGACGCAGGAAGGCGAGATAGTCGGTTTCGTAGTCGGAATTCCGAGTATTGCTGAAGGAATCCGCGCCGCGCGCGGAAGATTATGGCCATTTGGCTTCCTGAAAATATTAAGAGCGAGCAAAAGATCACGCAAACTTGATGTGTACCTTGGCGGAATTAAAACCGAACACCGCGGAAAAGGACTTGATGTTTTGATGGGATACAGAATGCTTGAATCCGCCCGCGGCGCCGGTTTTGAATATCTGGACAGCCATCACGAACTGGAAACGAATGTCAAGATGCGGGCAGAAATGGAAAAGGCGGGCGGGAAAGTATATAAGAGATTCCGGATCTATCACAAGATGCTGAAATAATTTCCTTTTCTAAATACTCTAGTTCTGAAATAAACTTTAATTTTTAACTGTATGTCTATCGGTAATTCGCCTTCTTTCATATTTATCCTATCAGTTAATACTTAAATTTTTTAGATAAATTTATTTTTTACTTGACAAATGGATTTTTATATATTATATTATATACAGTATATACGGTAATAACACAAATAACACTAAAAAATTGCATAAATTCTTAAAATATCGTTGAATTCAATGAAAATCATCGTTTCAAACTCCTCCTCCGACCCGATTTACGAACAGGTATCGCGCCAAATAAAAGCGCAGATTATTTCGGGAGACCTCCAGGAAGGCGATCCTCTTCCCTCAATAAGAAAACTGGCACAAGAGCTTCAAATAAGTGTCATAACAACAAAAAGAGCGTATGAGGAGCTTGAAAAGGAAGGCTTTATCGATACGGTCGGAGGCAAGGGCTGTTTTGTCGCAATGCAGAATCAGGAGCTTCTTCGTGAAAAGAAAATGAAGACTGTCGAAGAATTGCTAAACGACGCGGTATGTGAAGCAAAAAAACTGGGAATCAATTTTAAGGAAATAAAGGAAATGCTCGAACTATTATATCATAACGAGGAATAATATCATGGATAACGTTCTCGAGATAAATAACTTAAGAAAAGACTACGGAGATTTTTGTCTGAAAGATGTGACGTTCTCACTTCCGGAGGGTTATATCATGGGATTGATAGGTCCTAATGGCGCGGGCAAAACGACTATCATTAAATTGATAATGAATCTTATAATGAAACAGAACGGGAGTATCAGGGTTTTTAACAAGGATCATGTCGAGCATGAAGTTGACATCAAATCCCGGATAGGATTTGTCTATGACAATCCAAACTACTACGAACACTTAAATCTTAAACAGGTTAAAAATATCATCCGTCCGTTCTATAAGTCGTGGGATGAGAAGGTATTTATGAACCTTGTCGATAAATTCGAATTACCTTTGAAAAAGAATATCAGGAAATATTCACGCGGCATGGTCATGAAAGCTGCAATCGCAATCGCTCTTTCGCATCACGCCGATTTCATTATAATGGATGAGCCGACCTCCGGACTGGATCCGATCTTCAGAAGGGAATTGCTCGATTTACTCTACGAACTACTGCAAAGCGAGAAGAAGTCGATTCTTTTTTCCACTCACATAACATCCGATATTGAACGGATCGCGGACTATATCACGTTTATTCTGAATGGAAAAATTGTATTCTCCCGCAGCAAGGATGAAGTCATGGAGACTTATGCGGTAGTAAAAGGCGGGAACGATCTCCTCGATGAGGAAACGAAAAAACATTTCAGGGGAATTCGAAAAAATGAATTCGGTTTCGAAGCACTAACAGCTGATATAAATAATGCAAAGAAGATATTTGGCAATAAGATCGTAGTTGAAAAGGCGACACTGGAGGATATTATGTACTTCAGCAATTTAAAGAGCGAAAATGCTTAATCTGATAAGAAAAGACTTTATCGCCGGCGCATTATTCCTTTTAGGCGCGGCTATCCTTATACCTTTTCTATCATCCATAGCAATGGCTGCAATGATAGATGATTTTGGCGGTATAAATATGGGCATTTTTACCTTCATCGTTATTGCTTTATGCGTCGGTGCATCTTTTATATTCATAGCTATAGATACTTCGTTCAAAACCGAGATGACATATGCAAGCTTACCGCTGAAAAGATCGACTATCGTTTTTGCCCGGTATGTTTCATCAATTATTATTACTCTAACCGGTTTTTGCCTCGTAATTTTATCGTGTCTGACGATCGTATATTTGTTTTATCAAAACGATCCCGCTTTTAAAATATTTCTAAGCTCACGCGGTATTATCAGTATGATCTCATTTTTACTAATTATACTCGCCGTCATACTCCCTTTTTTGTTCAAATTTGGTCCGGGTAAAGGAGTTATCGCGGCTCTTATAGTGCAAATTGGGATTGTTTTGCTCCTTCCCTTATCCGAATTTATAATAAATGCATTGAATGATATATGGAATTTTGATATCGCGTTCTTTTATAAATTACTCCAGGAAATCCTGATATGGATGACAGCTTTGCCGGCTATTTACGCTTATCTCTTTGTATGCAGTATTGTAGTGTCGCTTAATGCAATTTCTATAGCTCTGTCGGTCCGGTTTTACGACAGGAGAGATTTATAGGAGAGAAAAATGATTCTTAGATTAATCCTTAAAGATTTAATGGCGTACAAAAAGACTATTATTGTTTATTTCCTAGGTGTCATCATTCTCGGCAATATCTTCATTTTCCGGTATTACCCATGGCACGTTTATATGATGTATGGATATTTGGCGCTGGCGTTTATAAGTACTTACTATTCCTTTTCTGAAAAAAACCGAAACACTGAAGTTCTGACATGCAGCTTGCCTGTAACGAGGTCATCGATAGTAAAGGCCCGGTATCTTGTATCGGCGATTCTGACAATCGGAGGACTATTGCTCTGGATCGGAAATGCCTATGTCGCCGGCCTGCTCCATGCGGATGCACGAACGGTTTTCGATCATGTCGCACATATGAAAGTTCTGTTCATGGCGCTGTTTTTCATTTCAATATATTCAAGTATTTTTTTACCCTCCGTGTTCAATTTCAGATTGATGGGGACAGTTATTACATTCATTATAGCGCTTGTGACGGCAGTGGCTGCAGTACCCCTTGTCTTTCATCCATACGGTGGTTCTTACAATCCATATTTTGAATACAGAGATTTAATGTCAGTTTCTGTTTTATTCATGATAATGGTCGGGGCACCATCAATTTCGTTTGTCCTGTCTTTAAAATTATATAACAGCAAGGATATTTGAGGAAGCGTTAATGATATTAAATTTAATCTTAAAGGATATACGGGGTTACTGGCGGTTTATAATATTTAACATATTTCTTCCCGCAATTCTTTGGCTATCGATACTGACAATCCCAAGTTTTCCTCCGCTTGGCAATTTTATATTCTGCACCGCCGCTGTTGTCGCGGCAATCTCCTATTTCACATTTTCGGAAAAAAAACAGAAACTCGAAACGCTAATCTGCAGCTTGCCTGTCTCCAGAAAGTCAGTTGTAGCAGCGCGTTATCTGTTCGCCTTATGTATTGCGGTATTCGGAACCATATTGCTCTACTTCGCGGTATACGCGTCTTATCTGATCTATTCAAAACCATTTTTTGAATTTCACACATTTTACAATTTAAAATCGCTTTTTATTTCAATCGTTATTATATCGGTTTCGGTCAGTTGCTTTTTTCCGTTTACTTATAAATTCAGAATCATGGGAATGATATTCACGCTTCCCATCGGCTTTACTCTAGGAATGCGTTCAACGATATCGGTTTTCAGGTTTGATGAGCGAACGTACGTGCCATATTTTTTAAAATCAGATCTTATGACAATTATTATTATCACTTTAGTCGTCGTAGTATTGATAATTATATCTGTAATGATATCCATAAAATTATTTGAACAGAAAGATCTGTGAGAGTATTATTGTCTAATGCAACGTATAGCATCTTCTTAATGTATTATAGACGAAAAATAGAATGATATTTGAGCGAGCGGCAGAAGGAGTTAAAATATGAGTAATATCTTTTTAGTGCTGGCTGTAATCTGTGTGCTTTACGGCGTTATTTCATCCATGATGATTGTTTCTTTTCTGTCGAATCATGGAGTGAAGATCAATTATTTTCTATTGAGATTGCTGCTGCCGAAGTATGTCGGACAGTACCGCAAAATAGCCATTGAAGAGACTGGCAAGGTGGGCTTTTGGTACTACTCGTTTGTCATTTCAATGATTTCAACTATGGTTTTGGCAATCATTGGATTATTACTCAGGAGTTAGTTTTTGTTACAATATATTTAATAACAAACATCAAGTAAGGTGATATAATGAAAATAAAAATATTTTATCAGGTTATCTGTCTGGTTGTTTTGATATCAGCCTCCTTAACGGTTTCATACGGCGCTTATTGTTGTGTAAATGATGATTCAATTCAGACAACCAAGGCGTATTATGCAATCGAAATAAACGATGTGGTGTGCGGATATTTTGAGGCAACCGAATCGCCCATCCAAAAAGACGGAAAGAATTATATCCAGTCAGACGCGACCATTTTTGCCATGCTTTCTTTGCTGGGAAGCGAGTTTAATAATGAAATCAAAGTCAGCTCGCTTCTTGACCCTGGCACAAGAAAAGCAATTTATTTACGCACAGAGATAAATCAGGGGTCAAACAAATACTTTTTTGAAATTAAAGTTGAAGATAATAAAGCTATACTTAAATCATCTCTTCGCGGCGAACAGAAAGTGGTTGAACTGAGTCCGGAAATTCTGATCGGAAGTGACGAAGTAATGTTTAAGGCAAGAAAGGCATTTCTAGAAAATAAATTAACAGAAACAAACTTCGATATACTGGAAATCATGGAAGAAGAGATTCAAAGATCCTCTTTTAAGAAAATCGGCGAAGAAAAACTGGAATTAGTGGGAAATACTTATAATACTGTAATGATCGAGCAAACGAATAATAAAACCGGTCTCAAAACGAAATATTGGCTGTCGCCCGATTATGCCGATGTATTAAAATTCGAAGTTCAGAACAGGAAAATCTACTTAGCCGACCGGAGTATTATTGATAAAATTAAAGTCGCGAATATGGATGCCGCGTTTTTCACGAAATCGAATGTATCCATCTCAGACTTGCAGGCAATTTCGTATATGAAATTGAATGTAAAAATAGAGCCGACGGGCTTAATTCTGAAGAACGAAGATCTTAATTCCCCCGGACAGAAATTCAGCGGAACGGTTGAGAATAATGTGATTGAAGGCGTAATTGAAATTGAACAGATAAAGTACGACGGGCACAATGCGCCTCTTTTCCCGCCGATGTTCGGTAACAATGAGTCCCTTAAGAAGTATTTAAATCCTGATCAATTTATTGAATCCGATGACCCGGTCATTGTAGCTGAGGCAAAAATAATCACATCCGGTTCCGAAAACAGCTGGGATGCTGCAAAGCGGTTGAGTAAATGGGTGGCGGAGAATATCAGCTACGCCATTCCGGGTGGCGGAAGCGCGAAGAAAACTTATGAAATCAGAGCAGGTGAATGCGGCGCGCATTCTATGCTGCTCGCGGCATTGTGTAGAGCCGTCGGCATCCCTGCCCGAATCGTATTCGGAGCGATGTATGCGCCTAATTTTGGGGGAGGTTTCGGTCAGCATGGATGGAATGAAATTTATATGGGAGAAGCCGGATGGATTCCCGTTGACGCTACAGCTCATGAAATTGATTATGTGGATGCCGGACATATTCGCATTTCAGAATTAGCTTCTGTTGTATCGGCAAAATTTAACGGGAAAAAGATTGAAATAATCGATTATAAGCTTGGAGATAAATTAAAAGAAGCAACAGTTACCGCTAATATCGATTACACACCTTATTTGGGAAAATATACGGACGCTGACGGCGGGCGTACCTTTACGGTTCTGGAAAAGGAGGGAAATTTATCCGTGGATATTCCCGGACAATTGGTGCTGCCTTTCAATCCGGAGGATGAAAAAGGGAGATGGTATTGTAAGATCGCGCCGCAGATTAATATAGTTTTTAATAAGGATGACAAAAATAAAGTAAACGGGATGATATTTCATCAGATCGTACCTCTTACGAAGAAGGCAGATACTGTAGAAATTAAACAGGATTTTCCAAAAGAATTTATTCCGTACATGGGTAAGTACCTGCTTGCCGCCGCGAATACCGAATTAACCGTACTGGTGAAAAATGGCAATCTGTCTATTTACGATCCAGGCAGAAAAGATACTGTCGGATTGCAAAAACCGGATACAGAGGGCGGTTGGCTTGATGAGTATAACAAGAATACCATTTACTTTGTCAAAAATTCCGAAGGTAACGTCACGGATATGAAAATTGATGTGACGCTGAAGTTTAAACGCGGGGAATTTGCCGCTGATGTAATAGATAAAGTTTTTGAATCCGAAGGAATAGAATCAGCACTGAAAAAATATGATGCATTGAAAAATGCAGCCACTGAAGGGGCGATATTTACTGAAAGATCATTCAATCTTCTTGGTTATAAGTACCTTAACGCTGGAAAAATCAAGGAGGCAATTGAGATATTTAAACTGAATGCAAGGGTACATCCGGAATCGTTCAATGTCTACGACAGTCTCGGAGAAGCCTATGTAAAGAATAACGAAAAGGATCTTGCGATAGAAAACTATAAAAAATCATTGAAAATGAATCCGAAAAACGAGAACGCCTTAAAAATGCTCGAAACGCTCGGAGTGAAATAATTATCATATTGATTGGAACATCTATTGATAGTAAACGTCTTATGAGGAGAGGAAGATAAGATGAAACGGGTGGTTTATAAAAATTATAGTCTGCTAAATAGCTTGCAGAGTTTTGTTGTATTTATAGTACTGAACCTTACTACTTTTACAAGACTGGATTCACAGCAAGATAATTAGTGGATCAGTAAACCTCAGAATGAATGGCCGCAGATTACATTGATTAATTCTATCGAATATGTCGATAAAAAATTTCCCATTGCCAGTTGTTCTTTTTTATTGGATACCGGGAGAGAGACTTTAGCTGTTACCGCCAAGCATGTGCTGACCTACTTTAAATCCGACACCATGAATTCGGTGTCACTCTGTAATCGACTGATAAACTGGAAGATGTATCCAAAGAATAATCTATCCGATTCGGTCGTTATAAAAGAGATATTGAACGAAAATCCCGATGAACCGATTAACCGGTTAATTCCTTCCGAAATTGATTGGCTGTTATTTACTATCAAGAAAAAATCAAAAAATATTCTACCCCTTAAATTTAGAACTGATTCCTTGCGGACTGGTGAAAAAGTATACATAATTGGCTGGCGATATTCGTATAAAGATTGTCCCTATGTGATCTACGAGGGTAACTATGTAAAATCTATGGTGGGATCGGTAATAATATCGACTAAAAAATTAGCGGATAATAAAATGCCCGGCTTGAGTGGATCTCCTGTGATCGATTCCAAGGGCTGTCTGATTGGAATCATGTCGCAAAAGTATGGCAAATTGGAAAGACTTGGTTCGATGGATTATCCAAAAAGAATTATAGGATTAAAAAATCGGTAGCTTTTGGATGTTGTGATATGCAGTTTTATAATCCAATAGATTGCATGCTATTATGAAACCATCAATAAGGCAGTTCTCATTTCTTGCGTTGCTTGCCATCATTTTTACAATCGGCTTAACATTCGCATCCGTTGAACTGCCCCGTCTGCTCGATGCATTTCTCGGTAAAAACATTGAAACACTCGATGTTGCGACAGGTCTGAACACTTTGAGTGATTATAAGACAGAGTTATATATGCAGTATTACGATCTCCGTTTGATCGGATACAGTTGCCTTGCCCTTGTCACCATTTTGATTATAATTGGATTTGCCACCGGAAAGACAGGATTGACTTCTATGGGCGCTCTAGTTCTTTTCCTCCCTGTGTTCGGTCATTTCGCTGCGACAATGTTCTTT
>CAYGXH010000046.1:0-12389 GCA_964353675.1 uncultured Chlorobiaceae bacterium | reverse complement strand
CGGTTGGATAAACTTCAACCGGCTTGTATTTTACAGCGATTCCGCCCGATATAAAAATGTTAGTAGAGGAACATCGGTTTCCCCAAAAGATGGGCAACCTTCGGGCGATATTGATCGAGGTCGTACAGTTCGTCAACGTCGACACGCTTTCTACCTTCAGTAATTACATTCGCGGAGACGGTGGTGTATTTTCCGTCGCGCAAGGCAACCATCCTACCCGATTGTTTCTTGAGAATCAGATCAGTCGCCAGGTAGCCATAGCTCGACGATACCATCAGATCGAGCGCATCCGGTGCGCCGCTCCGCATTAGATAGGCAAGCTGCTGGTAAACAGTTCTCACACCGGACCGTTTTTCAATTTCACGGACAACATAATCGCCGATACCGCCCAGCTTCTTATGGCCGTATGCATCAGCTTCCCCGGTCATGATCATTTCACCGCCGATCGGCTTTGCACCCTCAGAGATGGTCATAAGTGCGTACTTGCTTGGATTATGGTTGCGATCGTCTATGAGAAAGCGTACAAGTTTTTCAACATCAAAGTCGACTTCCGAGATTATCGCTCGATCAACTCCTGCAAGGTATGCTGAGATGAGGGAAGTCTCGCCTGAATACCTGCCGAAGAGTTCGACGACAGCTATTCGTTCGTGCGATCCGGTAGGTGTTCTCAATGCGTGTATGAACTCAACACTCCGCGTGACGGCAGTCGAAAATCCGATGCAGTAGTCTGTCCCATGTACGTCGTTATCCATCGTTTTGGGTATACACACCACCGGAAAATTTTCCTTATGGAGGCGTACCGCGTAACTCAGCGTATCGTCTCCGCCGATGGCGATCAACGCATCAATCTTTAAGTGGTCAAGGACGCGAAGAACATGTTTCGTACAGTCAACCGTTTTTTCAGTCTCAGCGGCCTGGAATGATGATTGCAGAAACGTAGGAACCTCTTTTGGCTTGACCTTTGCTGGATTCGTCCGGGAGGTATGGAGATAAGTGCCGCCTGTACGGTCGATAGTCCGTGTGTTTGCCTTTGTCAGGGGGATAATATTTTCATTGTACGTGGTAGGGTCATCCGGATTGAAATAGAGCAAGCCTGCCCATCCGCAGCGTAATCCGACCATCTCATGCCCTTCATCCGTTGCTCTGTAAACCGATGCTTTGATACAGGGATTTAATCCGGGCACATCGCCGCCACCAGTCAAAATTGCAATCTTCATATAATTTCTCGAAAAAGTTCCTGGATTGATATATATAGTGGATAAATGTACGTATATTTTTACCATTTTTCAATCCACTCAACTTTTTGCATTTGGCGGAAAGTCTCAGTAATTTCCAACTGGAAACATATCATAGAGAGCCAATTGCCCCGGAGTGAAACGGACGTATGAACAATCCACAACCCGATCCTTCTTCCAAGGAAAATGACAGCATCCTTCTTCAGAGTATAAAGCAGGGAGATGAAAATGCTCTCTCCGCTCTTTATGATCGGTATGCTGTCCTGGTCTACAGCATTCTCATGCGAATGCTACGGTCAGTCGAAGACACAGAAGATATTTTCCAGGAGCTTTTTGTACACTTATGGAACAATCCGGCCGCATATGAGGCTCCGGCGGGATCTTTACTGACTACATTGATTACAAAAACGCGGAGCCGCAGTCAGACGCGGATGCATGCACGGGGAGCAAAGAAGCATAATCAGCATGAGAATCCCATTCTCCCTCTCTATTCGGATTCGGCCTCCCTGAATGTACTTCCAGGATTAAAGACACATGCGACGCCTTCCCATGTAATACAGGCGCTCAGGAAACTCAGCGAGGATGAACAGCGTATGTTATCACTCGCCTACTACGACGGGTATTCACTAGCGGAGATTTCCCGGCGGCTGAACCTCGCCGCTGGGACGGTTTCATGGGCGCTGTGGAAAAGCCTGTCCGGTATGCGCGAGTCTCTCTGGAATGAGAAACAGATGCCGTCGCTGCATGAAAAAAAATTACTCGAATTCTGCACGGCGCGCGTACTGGATGTTCTTGATGCTCAGGATGCGATTGAATTTGATAAACACTTAACGACGGGTTGCGAGATATGCAGGAGTGAAATTACCCAATTCACAGAAACAGCCGCGCTAATTCCTTTGGGTCTGCCGCACATGTCGCTCTCCCAGGAATTAAAGCAAAGGGTGCTCTTCGCTGCTCGTCTTTCGGACATGGTTAAGGTAACAGGCAGGGAAACCAGCGTGGAAGATCGTAAGGGAGAAAATCTTCAGCCGCTCCGCGAACACAAAGGTAAGGATAAACCGATACGCAGGAATCCAATTTTTTCATTACTCATGTCGCTGTTGATTGTTGCTCTCATCGCATCCATTGCACACACCATCTACCTGCAGAGAAAGCTTAGTGAGCAAGCCCGTTCTTCCAATCAACAGCCACTAATTGAACGGTTGAGCGAGGCAGTTGAACACAAAAACAACCTGTTCGAGGTTCTCGCTTCAAAGGCTCTTACGATCATTCCTTTCGCTCCGTACCAGAGTAATCAGCAGGCACAGGGAAAACTATTCTGGGATACAGGAGACACAGCCGCAGTCCTCCAGATTGCCCATCTTCCTACGACTCCGAACGATCAGGAGTACCAGTTGTGGGCATTAGCGAGGGGAAGCTACCACCTATGCGGAAAATTTTCTGTGAAGCGTCAACTGCAATCAGAAAACTTCTTCCTCATCAGAATACCAAAACAGATCCACATCGCAAGACCGATCAACTTCTTCGTTACTCTTGAGAAGACCGGAAGTACAGTCGCTCCACGCGGAACGCGATACCTTTCGGGGAGTCTCATAACAAACAATTGATATTGGCTGAAGTTGCATCTTTTTCAACGGAAAACCCGTTTTTCGTTCCTTGCTTAATCGGGTTCATTTGACTATATTTAATTTGATAATGGAGCGTATTTTCTAAGGATTTTGTTCTAAATTGTAGGACGAAACGGGGTTTACATGGAAGGTAATTTTTCAAACAGAGTCCAGGACGTCATCCGCCTGAGCCGCGAAGAAGCGCTACGGCTGGGGCACGATTATATCGGGACGGAGCACCTCCTTCTCGGTGTCATTCGTGAAGGAGAAGGAATCGCCGTGAAGATACTCCGCAATCTTGGCGTCGACCTTTTCAAACTGAAGAAAGCGATTGAGGATACGGTGCGGACGTCGGGAGGGACTCTCACCATCGGCAATATTCCTCTGACGAAGCAAGCTGAGAAGGTATTAAAAATTACATACCTTGAAGCAAAGCTATACAAATCTGATGTCATCGGGACCGAACACCTTTTGCTGTCTCTCCTGAGGGATGACGACAACATTGCGGCTCAAATCCTTCACCAGTTCAACATTCACTACGATGCAGTACGCAACGATCTCGACAATATAATCAGCGGAAAACAGTCGGGTCCGCCTCCGGCGCCGAGTATAGAACGCAGGACGGAAAAATCGAAAACACCTGTTCTCGATAACTTCGGGCGGGATCTTACAAAATTAGCAATCGAAGATAAACTTGATCCGATAGTCGGCCGTGAGAAGGAAATTGAACGTGTCGCACAGGTACTGAGCCGCCGGAAGAAAAACAATCCGGTTCTCATCGGTGAACCCGGTGTCGGAAAAACTGCGATCGCCGAAGGTCTGGCGATCAGGATCGTTCAGAAAACTGTTTCCCGCGTTCTCCACGACAAGCGGGTTGTCACGCTCGATCTCGCAGCGCTGGTTGCAGGCACCAAATACCGGGGACAATTCGAAGAACGGATGAAGGCTGTCATGAACGAGCTCGAGAAAGGAAAGGATGTCATACTCTTCATAGATGAACTTCACACGATTGTCGGAGCAGGGGGCGCTTCCGGTTCACTTGATGCATCGAACATGTTCAAACCGGCGCTATCCCGCGGCGATCTCCAATGTATCGGGGCAACGACTCTCGACGAATACAGACAGTACATCGAGAAAGATGGCGCCCTCGATCGCCGGTTCCAGAAAATAATGGTCGATCCGACCACCGTTGAAGAAACAATCCAGATCCTGCAGAACATAAAGCATAAGTACGAGGAGCATCATTTTGTCAAATACACAGATAAGGCTCTCGACGCGGCTGTACGCTTGAGCGACAGGTACATCACCGATCGTTATTTACCCGATAAGGCAATAGATGTCATGGACGAATCCGGGTCTCGCGTTCACCTCTCCAATATTCATGTCCCGAAAGACGTTCTTGATCTTGAAGCTGAAGTGGAAAAAATCCGGCAATCGAAGAATCAGGTTGTAAAGAGTCAGAACTTCGAGGAAGCGGCGCGTCTCAGGGATCTCGAGAAGAAGTTCCTCACCGACCTTGAGAATGCGAAGCACAACTGGGATCAAAAGACTCATCAGGTAGTTCACGAGGTGAACGAAGATACCATCGCCGATGTCGTATCGATGATGACCGGCATTCCCGTGAACAGAATTGCGCAATCCGAGTCAGAGAAGCTCCTCAAGATGGAAGAAGCACTAAGGAACGTCATCGTCGGACAGGACGAAGCGATCGAAAAATTAAGCAAGGCGATCCGGCGGACCCGTGCGGGACTGAAAGATCCCAGGCGTCCCATCGGATCGTTCATATTCCTCGGACCGACCGGTGTCGGTAAGACAGAGATGGCAAAAGCTCTGGCACGCTACCTCTTCGATTCCGAAGAATCACTGATCCGAATCGACATGAGCGAATACATGGAAAAATTCAGCGTTTCTCGTCTTATAGGCGCTCCTCCCGGTTACGTCGGATATGAAGAAGGCGGCCAGCTGACAGAGAAGGTCCGCCGAAAACCTTACTCGGTTGTTCTCCTTGATGAAATTGAGAAGGCACACCCGGACGTGTTCAATATTCTCCTGCAGGTTCTTGACGACGGAACACTCACAGATAGTCTTGGCAGACGTGTTGATTTTAAGAATGCTATTCTTATCATGACCTCAAATATCGGGGCACGCGATATAAGAACAACCGGCGGATTTGGATTCGGCGTTGAGACATCGAAAGATGCATACAAAACGATGAAAAGCACCATTGAAGATGCGGTAAAGCGGGTCTTCAATCCCGAATTCCTTAACAGAATAGACGATACGATCGTTTTCCACAGTCTCGACCGCGAGCACATCGATAAAATCATTGACATACAGATGCATGAACTCGTCAAACGGATGTCAACGATGGAAATATCAATTCAACTGAATAAGCAAGCGCGGGAATTTCTTGTAGATAAGGGATATGATCCGGCATTCGGTGCGCGTCCGTTGAAACGTGCTCTGCAAAAATACATTGAAGATCCCATCGCTGAAGAAATCCTAAGGAATAAATTCGGACAAGGGAGCATGATAAGGGTTAAGCTTAATCCTAAAACAGAAACACTAAAATTCTCAGAGGGAAACAAGGCGAGAGCACAGGTGAATGAGCCGGAGGAATCTGAAACCAAAGAGAGCGACGCCAGCGTTTCCTGAAATAACACGTACATAATCAGTACCTCCGTTCCCGACGGGGGCTCTTCCGCATTAAATCTGAGTAATGGTACAATCTCATAAAAATCCCAGGATACGCGAGCTATCTTTCCAGGCGCTTCTTAACACCACAGTCAAAGATCTCGATCTGCGACCGGAGGGAACCCTGCGCGAGTGTCTGATACAGCTGCGTCATGAGTTAAAAAACAGGCACATCGGTTTTTTTCCGCATTTCTACCTCGGTGAAGAACCGTGGGGATGTATCGACCGGACCGGATCGGTAGAAATTCCATTCTATATTGCCAATACACTTCTTCGGCGAATTGCCGAGAAGTATTACCTGTCGTACTCCAAAGACGAGATCATGATGATACTCCGGCATGAAACGGGCCATGCGATTAATTACGCATATAAGCTCTGGATCCGGGAGGACTGGAAAAGAGTATTCGGCAAAATAAAAAAACGTTATCATGAATTTTACCATTATAATCCTCTCAGCAAAGACTACGTAAAATATCTGCACTACGTCGGTCATCCTCATTATGCACAGAAGCATCCCGACGAAGATTTTTCTGAAACCTTTGCCGTATGGATTGATCCGACGTCGAAGTGGAAGTGGCACTACCGGAACTGGAAGGGCGCCATGGCAAAGCTGCAGTATATTGACAGACTCTTCACCCGTGAAAAAATTGCCGACCGCCGCCCTCTCAGGGTCCGATACACCGAATCAGATACATACAGCAATATCGATATGACGGTGGCAGAGTACTTCGAAATCGAAAGAAAGATCGATCCACGTGTAAAGGAATACACGGAAGATCTCCGTTCGATTTTTACAAAAGGTAAAGGCACGAGGCGGAAAACCATCCGAGCTGATCTCTTCATCCAGCATTATGGTTTATATCTGGAGGAAGAGCTGGTCACTTGGATTGCGAGGGCAGACCGCCGCGACATACGGCGATACCTCCGGGTCCTCCAAACCCTCTGCGCTTTTCACAACCTCCACCTCCACCCTGACGAAGCAACGGAAAAACTTGTTGAACTGGTCATTGTTGCAACGTACCACGTCCTTCAGCGGGTACGAATCGTGCGCTGAATCCCCCTTTCGCACCGCAACTTGCTCTTTCCTCTGTTTTTCTGTAAAATGGCACTATGTCCAGTGCACCGCTCAGAATTCTCCAAACCTGCTTCTCGCACTCATGGGGCGGTCTTGAAATTCACACGCTCCGGGCTGTCTCCAGACTACATCAGCGCGGTCACAAAGTATGGCTTGCCTGCCTCCCTGACTGTCGTCTTGCACACGAAGCAGAGGACCTCGGCTTTAATACACTTACCCTGAACGTGAAGGGCTACGTACACCCGCGACTGATTATGCGGATAGGAAAATTCCTAAATGATAATGAAATATCCGTCATCCACTGTCAGCTCTCCAGGGACATTGCTACAGTTGTCCCTGCGATGCTGCTCTCGGGGAAAAAAATTCCCGTCATCCTCAGCAAGAGAATGGGCTCGTACATATCCAAACGCGATCTTTTCCACCGTTTTACGTACAAACATGTCAGCAGTGTTATCGCAATCTCAGAGGTAATACGGAAGAATGTCATTGAAACAACACCGATGAAACCGGATAAGGTGGTAACTCTGCACGAACCGGTCGATACACAACGATTCGATCCGGTGCATAGTGATCGCCTTCGAACACGATCAGGATGTAATTTTACCGAGGATGATTTCGTTATCGGATTTGTCGGACGATTTTCTCCCGGCAAAGGACACGAAGATTTTCTGACGGCTCTCAAGCTCCTGAAAGAAAAATACCGCAATATAAAAGCATGGATTGTCGGGGAGGCAAGCCACGGGGAAGAAGAATATGAACGTAAAATTCACAACCTTGCAAAGAGCGCAGGGCTGGAGGATATTGTGACATTTACGGGATTCCGTCAGGACATCGCCGATGTGATGTACGCTTTCGATCTCTTTGCATTCCCATCTCATGCTGAAGCCTTCGGGGCTGCTCTGGTGGAAGCAATGGCAATGGAAAGACCGGTCGTTTCTACAAACTGTGACGGTGTCGTCGATATTGTAATCGACGGAGTGACCGGCCTCTACGTCAATCCGCATAGCCCTCAGGAGCTGTCCAATGCCATCGGCCAGTTAATCGAAAATCCGGCCCTTCGCAGACAGATGGGTATTACCGGACGGGAACGCGTCCTGACGCACTTCGACGAGAGGATCCACATCGAGAGAATTGAGACCCTCTATTACTCTCTCCTTAAGGATTCTGACCAGCGCTTGTCAAAATAATCTATCTCCGCGATTCCCTCGTCTCATCCGAACTAATAATATACCTTCACTGTGACCACCGCATTTTTCCCTGACGGAACTTTCACGATATCCTGCTTTACAACCAGCGGAATACCATCCTCCTCGAGGAAATTTGAAAAAACTGCTTTTTTAGGAACTGTGGGAAGTTTCAACGTTGCGGAGGTTTCCTTCCCTCCCGCATCATACCATTGGTAAATAACAGCATCTCCTCCCTCCGCCTTTTTCACTGTTGTAAGCACGAGGTTAGAAGGCTCCAGTCGGACAAACGAGTATTCGGACGGCAATCGTCCTTTGTGGTTCTTATCAAGAACCGCATAGAGAGGATTATTGTATTCATATCCCCGGCGGACCGTCCCGGCTTCCCGCCACTCTCCCGCGTGGGGATATAGTGAATATTCAATCCGGTGTTTTCCACGGTCGGCAGTCGGATCGGGCCATTTGGGTGACCGGAGCAGAGAGAGCCGAAGGACGTTCCCCTTGACATCGTGTCCGTACTTAGCGCGGTTCAGAAGGCTCACGCCATATTTATCCTCCGACAGGTCAGCCCAGCGCATCGCCGGAACTTCGATCTTTGCGCTGTCAACCCGATCTTTCCACTGCGTCGAACGTTGTATGGATCCATAGGGGATTTCATATGTAGCCAAAGGAGCATTCACCGCAACCGGGAATGCGACCTTGAGCATTGTCTTTTCTTCCCACCAATCGGCTTCTGTCGTAAAAAATATCTGATCAACACCATCGTACAGAGTAATACTTTGCGTGAAGAAGGAACTCGGGTAATTTTGCGTAGGCGCTTCCTTAACGACTCCGGGCTTCAGAAAATCGTGCATAATTTTCACAGTCACTCGTACAGGCCCAATCTCTGCCAATTCGATCTTCCGTAGGGTAGACGGATATTGAACGCCTGTCAATCCGACATTCCACGCATCCCATGCAGCCGGTTTATCCTCAAGAATGCAAAGGACATTCCCTTGTCCTGAGAGGACCTCTTTCCCGTTTCGTTTATCAACAATGCTCTTGATCCATCCTGTCGTTTGATCCAGTAGAATGGTAAAAAATTCATTCTCAAGTTTCTCCGGTGTTACCGTCAGTTTTGGCGAAGGGGCCGACGGTTTCCTGTTTTTCAGCTGGTACACCTTATATCCCATAGGCGGCACGGCATCAGTTTTAAAGATCAGGTCACGATTATATTTACTACGCTGAACGATCTGGGAAGGAATCTCTCTCCCATTTAGATCAACCACTGAAAGCTCGATCTTTTCACTCGGCGGTAGTGCTATAGTGGCAATATCGCTTCTCTCCCAGTTGAGAGCGTTGAACAGAACCACAGGCGTTGCATCTTTTACAGCATCAGTTTTCACCAGCTTGCAAAGTTGATTAAGCGTATTTGACAATTCGAAACTGCCGATTGTCTCTGCCGCTTCATAATGTTCTGCGGCATCGATGTACACCTCACGGATGCTTGAACCGGGGAGAATATCGTGGAATTGATTCAGGAGGACATGTTTCCATGCCTCTTCAATATCATCTTCACCATATTTACCCCCATACTGGTAAGAGAACGTGGAAAATTTTTCAAGGTTCGTCAGGAGTGTCTCGCTCTTCCTGTTCCATTCTTTTACTTTTGCCTGGGTCGTAAATGTTCCCTGGTGGTATTCGAGGTATAGTTCATCCTTCCATACGGGGAGCGTCGTTAGATCTTGAGTTCGGAGCCAATCGATGTACTGGGAGGTTGTAGCATACTCAATTTTCGGATATATATCCAGCGTCTTCAAGTGTTCAATGCGTTCGAGCATTTCATTTGAGGGTCCTCCGCCATGATCGCCGACACCGAAGAGTATCATCATATTCGTAAAGCCTGTATTTGCTTCATACTGCCGAAGCCAGTCAACGAGACGGTAAGGATCATCGACCGTGTTGACATAATCGAAGGGGAAATAGCTGAGGATTTGCGAGCCGTCGGGCGCTTCCCACCAGAAACATCTATAGGGAAAGACATTGGTTTCGTTCCAGCCGATTTTTTGCGTGACAAACGCATCGATACCAGCTCGCGAGTAAAACTGAGGCATATTCCAATTGTAACCGAACGAATCCGGATTCCACCCAATCTTGACATCGATACCGAACTTTTCCCGAAAGTACTTCTTTGCATAGAGAAGCTGCCGCATCCACGATTCGCCGCTTATGAGGTTGCAGTCGGGCTCAATCCACATACCGCCGATGATTTCCCATCGCCCCTCTTTCACACGGTCCTTAATCTTCGTTACAATCTCCGGGTAGAGCTTCTCCATCCAGTCGTAATAGAGAGCCGAACTCTGTGTGTAGGTGAAATCAGGTCGTGAATCCATCATGGCAAGAACCGATGTGAATGTATTCTTGCATACTTCAACCGTCTCCCGCTCCCGCCACAGCCATGCAGCGTCGATGTGCGCGTTTGCATTAAAGACGAGCGTATACCTCCGTACAAATTCGCGGACGGGCTGAAGCCGTGTCCGGACTCCATCTATGGATTTCGTGAAACGGTCTATCTGCCCTTCCTTCAGCGAACTGACGTCGATATCCCGGGCAAGCGTTTGTAGGAGGGTATTGAGTCTGGATTTTTCATCCCTGTTTACTTTTGACTTATCGATCCCCGGGTCGATTTTCTGCCGTGCGTTCGTCTGATACGTATCGAAGCTGAGGAGCTTTTGTGCAACCCTGAGACTCAGCGCAAAGTCCCGAACTGCAGAAATTGCTGTTTGCATCGCTTCCATTTCTATCTCCGCGCGGATTAAACGGAGCGGGCCTCCTGTGTTTACCGCTTTTATTGCAATGAGAAATTTCTGGCCCGGTTTCGCAGCTTTCGTCAGAATAAATTCCCCGTCCCATGGGAAGTAACCCTGGCTCCGTTCGTCAATCCACATGTATCCGTAGTCATCAACCGAAACCAGGAGCCTGACTGTGCCGCTGACGTTCTGTCCCATAAATTTTTCCGGAAGAACGATCTCCTTCCTCAGCCAGCAGGAATCCAGGTAGATACGCTGATTAAGTTTCAGCACATCCCATCGCGAATCATCAAAGCCTGTCGTGGTGGGATCACCCATTATCGCCGCAGTCTGTTTCAAGTCGGGACTTATTTTCCAGCCATCGAATGCAGCAGTACTTAGACTAACGAGTTCTGTCGCAAGCCGGTCAACATCAGTCTGAGCATAAACCGAAGTCGCGGCAATAAGGAGGCACAAGAACACAACGAGTGATTTCATGGGAATACCTTTCGTAGTTGATAACAAAATACAAACTTGGCAATAAACTTTCAAATGAATCTCCTGTGAGGGGTACGGCGTCGGGTCCCGTAGTATACGATATCGTTTCCTATGGAACACCGTTGAGCATTCTCCGAATCTCGGATGAGGGAGCACCTTCGGGTTTTAACTTCAGATATTTAGTTTTATACGAACGGGCAGAGGCCGTGTCGTTCATTCGAGCGGCACAATCGGCAAGTCCAACATACGCCTCCACATATGATGAATCCAATGCGAGAACACGGTGAAAATATTTTGATCCGTTAATGCAGTCATTGCTGGAACTTACAATCGCTGTCCCGAGTGAAAAGTTTACAAGAGGTGACATCGGTTGCAGAACATAAGCTCTTTGAAGGTACAGCAGAGCTTTATCATGATTTTCAACAGCTACGTATGCCGATCCCAATTTTACGCATAGCTCCCAATCATAGGGAATTAGCTCGAGCGCTCGATGGAGATAGTTTATCTCGCTCAAGCGGTCATTCAGCAGTGAATAGATATGTGCGATGCTTCTGAAGATGCGGGGATTTGTAGAATCAAGGTCGCGGTAATGAAAAAGATACCTGAGCGCATTTTGAGGCTCATAGCGGCCCCTGTGGTATATCGATAATTCTTCATAGGCCGAAAGCATGCCGCTCTTTGGCCATAAAGTTTCATCTGGCAGGACTTCAAATCGCGTTCTTGCCCATTCCTCCCGCGAATTTACGATAATGAACGAAGAACCCTGAAGGAATAATATGCCGGCCATCATCACCAAAAGCCGGCAGCGCTCAGTATAATCTACAATCGATCTTAATACAATCCACACTGCAGTCACTATACATCCGGAGTAAAATACCGCAAGGATATCCCAGTCGCGGCTCATGCCGATTTCGCTCCTGAAAAACAAAACGAACAGTATCCCCGCTGTAACCAGGATGATGAGAAGTAAAAATCTGAAGCGGTCCGATCTCCCTTTGAGGCGGTCTCTCCGAAGAAGGAAAACACTTCCGACGGAAAATATTCCCATCTGGATGAGGAAATTTATAATATTGATAATATAAGGAACGGAGAGAAATCCAGAACCCTGTGCCGGTAAAGCTGAGGAATTCATGATGAGTAAATGTTTACCGCTGTCTGAAAATAATGCAATAAGTTTATGAAGCGGGTATTCCAGATACCATAAGATGAACACAGAAAGAGCGAGCGTGACGAAAACCGCAAGCGGTAGGTCTCTCCCTCTCGACATCCGTGCATTGTGAAAAAACAGAATACCGATTACGGGTAGAAATATCAGCGATCCAAAATGC
>CAYGXH010000045.1:0-12424 GCA_964353675.1 uncultured Chlorobiaceae bacterium | reverse complement strand
CTCGAGGAATTCCAGTGATGCGCCGCCGCCGGTTGAGACGTGGGTCATCTGCTTTGCAACCCCTGCCTTTTTCACGGCAGAAGCGCTGTCGCCGCCACCAATGATTGTAGTCGCACCACATGTTGCCAGTAACTTAGCGATCGCAAACGTGCCCTCGCTGTAGCGGGCATCTTCGAACATACCCAATGGACCGTTCCACACAACGAGCTTCGCAGTTTTCAGAGCTTCACTGAAATTTTCCACACTCCTGGGTCCGATATCAAAAATACTCCAACCTGGCGGAACACTTTTAACATTTACAACCTTCGGCTTTGTTACGGTATCACCTTTCTTCCCGATGATAGCATCCACAGGAAGGATGATCTTGCCTCCTCCTTTTGCAATAATGCCCTTGGCGATTTCGATCGAGTCTAATTCTACTAAACTTTCCGCCATATTATATCCACGTGCGGCAAGAAAAGTATTCGCCATACCGCCGCCGATGATGAGCTTGTCACATTTCCCGAGAAGGTTCTCGATCATAGTAATTTTGTCGCTGATTTTCGCTCCGCCCAGGATAGCGACATACGGTCGTTGCGGGTTCTGTGTTGCGCGGCTTAAATGTTCGATCTCCTTCTCCATGAGGAATCCTGAAACAGCCGGAAGATATTGTGCAACCCCTTCCGTACTCGCATGAGCACGATGTGCGGAACCAAATGCATCGTTAACATAAATCTCACCAAGGGAAGCAAGTTTCTTGGCAAAATCAGGATTGTTCTTTTCTTCATCCTTGTGAAAGCGTACATTCTCCAGCATCAAAACTTCGCCGCCCTTGAGAGCTTTTGCCATCTTTTCCACTTCAGGACCAATACAGTCAGAAGCAATGGGTACAGGTTTATTCAGCAAAGCACTCAGCGCAGCAGCGATAGGTTTCAGGCTGTATTCGGATTCGAAACCGTTTCCTTTTGGGCGACCGAGGTGGCTCATGACAATTAAAGACGCACCCTGATCCAGGACGTACTGGATCGTCGGCAGTGCCGCACGGATTCGCTTATCGTCGGTGACAGTCCCTTTATCCATCGGGACGTTGAAATCAACGCGCATTAGAACGCGCTTGCCTTTGAGGTCAATGTCTTTGACAGTTTTTTTGCTCATATATCTTTTAATTTTTATCCTTATTGAAATCAGAGTTTAGATGCGATGAGATTGGCGAGATCTGCAGTCCTAACCGAATAACCCCATTCATTATCGTACCATGTAACAACCTTGATAAAATCGCTTTTCTCTTTGCCAAGGACAACCGTAAACGGTAAATCTACAGATGAACTGTGCGGATCTCCCTTGAAATCTACGCTCACCAGCGGTTCATCGATTGCCGCCAGAATACCTTTCATTGGACCTGCCGCAGCGTCCCGGAATGCCTGACGTAGCTCATCGCTAGTACATGGCACTTCAATCTGTGCCGTAAAGTCAACGACAGAGACCGTCGATGTAGGTACGCGGAGTGCGTAGCCGTCGAACTTCCCCTTGAGTTCCGGTATAATGAGTGCCAGAGCTTTTGCTGCACCGGTCGTGGTCGGAATGATATTCATAGCTGCAGCGCGGGCACGACGCAAATCGCTGTGCGGTAAATCGAGAATTTTCTGATCGTTCGTGTATGCATGAATCGTAGTCATAAGACCGCGAACGATTCTGAACTTATCGTGTACAACCTTCACGGCAGGCGCCAGGCAGTTTGTCGTGCAGGAAGCATTGGAGATGACGTGGTGATTTGCCGGGTCGTACTTCTTCTCGTTCACACCAAGTACAACAGTCAGATCCTCTCCCTCTGCAGGGGCTGTAATGATTACTTTCTTTGCACCGCCTTTGGTTATATGGTTCTCGGCGCCTTTTACAGTTTTCCCTTTCTTGTTCACACCGTCTTTTTTAATTGTAAAGAGACCGGTACTCTCGATGACAATATCCACGCCGACTGAATTCCAGGGCAGCTTATCGGGTTCTGTTTCCCTAAAAACTTTTATGGGTTTACCGTCGACAATAAGAACTCCTTCGCTGATTTCAACTTTCCCGTCGAAGCGTCCATAGTTCGTGTCATACTTCAGGAGGTGAGCCATTGTTTTGAGGTCACCGATATCGTTAATCGCAACGACCTCGAGCGTTTTTGGATAATACTCGCGAATGGTTCGCAGTACCTGTCGCCCAATGCGGCCGAATCCGTTTATACCTACTTTAACTGCCATGCTATTCTGCTCCAATATTCTTAATAAATGTGAAATTAACTCAATTTTTCGGAGGATTAATTCTCATTAGTTCATTGAATGTAGCCATAATAGCAAAAAAAAACAAATATTCAGCTTGCCAGCGCCGCAGACACCGCAAAAACCTTACTGGCGCCGTTTGATAGGAGCTGGCTCGCACATGCATCAATTGTTGATCCTGTTGTGATCACATCATCCACCATAATAAAGGATTTTCCTTTGACGGATGGTAGACAGGTACCATGCACCATAAATGCGTCCTCAACATTGAGGATTCGTTCCTCTAAATTGAGGTGAGTCTGAGTTTGAGTATATCTTATTCTTTTAAGTAAAGACGGTACGACCGGAATTGGAATAATCTGGTTGATACCTTTGCAGAGGAATTCGCTCTGGTTGTATCCTCTTTCTCTCTCCTTACGTTTGTGAAGAGGGACTGGTACCAGATAGTCGGCCTTCACAAGCTCCGGATGTCCTGACATGGCGATACCGATATCGCAGCCGAGTCGGACTCCCAGGGATGTCATCCCCTGATATTTAAGTAAATGAATAACCTCCTGTAAATTCCCTTCGGATTCAAAGAGGTAACACGATAGGAGGTTATCTACATTCCCCTTATTCTTAAATTTGGATTTAATTTCGATCCATGTAGGATTTGTGGGAGATACGGTTGTGAAGGTGCCCCAGCACGATGAGCACACCGGCAATTCTTTTCTCTCCGATAATTTTTTACAGATACAACAGACTGGTGGATAGATAATATCTATGATCGGATGAATAATATAATTCAGGAATTTCATTGCCTCCCTCCCTGGTATCCCCCGACTAAAGTCGGGGGCTATTCATCATAATTTTTAATTAAATACTGACAATTGATCTTCTTTAAAAAACTCATTTCTCCCTACCCCCCCCACCATGTAGATTAGCGTTTAAATTCTCCTACTAGTAGAGGACGCTTTTTTTGAACAAACATTCTCTCCTGTTAGGATAGCCTGCCCGCCAGCATTCTGGCGGGTATTACTGGAGAGGTGATTTTATATTGTTGTGAAAATTATTGCTCATCAATTGCCCCTGGTTTAAACCAGGGGCAATTGATTAAACAAGTTATTAAGGTCGGGGGCTATTCATCAATTTTTCTAAGCGCGCTATTTCATCCCTCAGTTCTGCGGCGCGTTCGAACTCCAGATCTTTGGCTGCCGTGCGCATCTGCACTTTCAGCTCATCGAGCATATCGATCCTTTGCTCATTCGTCATATAGCGAAAGATCGTATCTGCCACCATCGGTACTTTCTGACGTTCGCGTCTTGCATCACGTGCTGCCTTGATATCCGCAACGGCAGTACTGGCGAGTATTTCTTCAGTCGATTTATAGATAGTCTGAGGTGTGATCCCGTGCTCCCGGTTATAATCAGTTTGTTTTTCCCTCCGTCTCGCCGATTCCTCGAGCATTCTCCTCATCGAACCGGTTACCTGGTCGGCGTATAGAATCACTTTACCATTGACATTCCGTGCTGTCCTCCCGGCAGTCTGTATCAATGAACGGTCTGATCGTAGGAAACCCTCTTTATCCGCATCGAGTATTGCGACAAGCGATACTTCAGGTAAATCCAATCCTTCACGAAGCAGATTCACTCCGACGAGCACATCAAAATTGCCCAGGCGAAGATCACGAAGGATCTCGACACGCTCGAGTGCATTGATTTCCGAGTGAATGTAGCGCACCCTGATATGGATATCACTGAGATACTTGGCAAGATCCTCAGCCATGCGTTTCGTCAGCGTCGTCACGAGGGTCCTTTCCTTTTTTCCGGAACGCTCGCGGATTTCCATTATGAGATCATCAATCTGATTGCGTATCGGTCTGATTTCTACATCAGGGTCGACGAGTCCGGTCGGACGGATAATCTGTTCCACGACGACACCTTTGCATTTATCAAGTTCGTAAGGTCCGGGAGTAGCGCTCACAAAAATCACCTGCTTTATCATCCCTTCCCATTCCTCAAAAGTCAGTGGACGATTATCGAGCGCTGAAGGGAGACGGAATCCATACTCGACCAGCGTACTCTTGCGTGCGCGGTCGCCATGCCACATGCCGGCAATCTGCGGTACCGTAGCATGGGACTCATCAGCGATGAGGAGAAAGTCGTCGGGAAAATAATCGAGGAGGCAGTATGGACGCGAACCGGGCGGTCTTCCCGCGATGTGCCTGGAGTAATTTTCAATTCCCGTGCAGTATCCCACTTCCTGCATCATCTCTATGTCGAAACGGGTCCGCTGTTCGAGTCTCTGAGCTTCGAGAAGTTTTCCGTTCTGACGGAGGTGCGTCAGTCTCTCCTCCAGTTCCGCTTCGATGTCCTTGATTGCACGTTCAATGGTTGCAGGTGTAGTAATAAAGTGTTTGGCAGGGTAGATCACTTCCGCATTCGTCTCTGCGATGAAGTCGCCGGTCAGTGGATGGATGTATGCAATTCTTTCAATCTCATCACCGAACAATTGTATTCTTAGCGCCTGCTCTGTCTCATAGGCAGGAATCACTTCGATCACATCGCCGCGAACACGGAAGGTTCCGCGTGTGAACTCAAAATCGTTCCTGACATAATGAATGTCGAGCAGCTTTCTCAGGAGTACATTCCGTTCGATGCGCTCTCCCTTCTTTACTTTTACCATCTGTTCCAACCATTCATCAGGCGCCCCTATGCCGTAGATACAGCTTACAGAGGCGACGACTATGACATTGTGCTCTTCGCCCAAGAGTGCACTTGTAGCTTTCAATCGAAGACGATCAATTTCATCGTTTACGGAGGAGTCCTTGGCAATATAGGTATCCGTAACCGGGAGGTACGCCTCCGGCTGGTAGTAGTCATAGTAGGAAATGAAAAACTCAACACGATCGTGGGGGAAAAATCGGCGAAACTCCGCGTAAAGCTGTGCGGCAAGAGTTTTATTGTGCGACATGACGAGTACCGGCTTATTCACCTCAGCTATGACGTTTGAAATCGTGAACGTCTTACCGCTTCCCGTCACTCCGAGAAGTGTCTGGTACTTGTCGCCGCGTTTGATACCCTCAACGAGTTCCTTTATTGCCTGGGGCTGATCACCGCTGGGTTTAAAATCTGATTCGAGACGGAACGGCATACGAATTGTGATTGTCAGTTAAGATAGAAATTAACGATATGAGATGCAACGGGGTGGGGCTGGTCTAACCTCACCCCCTCACCCCGCCCGACTGAATGACTTCAGTCGTTCGGGCGGGCTACTGTCCCCCCTCTCCGCGCCCTGTCCTAGCGAAGTCGAAGGATGCGGAGAGGGGGATTCTGGGGGAGAGGTAAACTTGAAATATACGAGCCGTTATATATCTAACCTAGTACTACACAAATTGATTTTCAACTAATTTGCTGTTAAAAGAAATAACAGCAAAATCCCTCCAAATTGAACTTCCGTATCTTACAAAACTAGAGAGCGGTATCTACTTCACGAAGAGTAGTTTGTGAATGGCAGAGTACTGCTCAACGCCATAGCGCGCGATCATACGCACATAATACACACCGCTGCTCACTATTACGTTCGAAGAACTTGTTCCATTCCATGTAATGGAGTATGTTCAAGGGGGAAGATTCTCAGATACAAGGATCGCAACCTTCTCACCGATTATGTTATATACCGATATATCTATTTTGCTGCTTTTCAAAACATCGAATGCGATTGTTGTCGTAGGATTGAACGGATTCGGATAATTTTGACACAATCTGAACTCTTCCGGAATGATAGCCTTTTCCTGTTTTACTCCATCATAAATTATTTCATCGACCAATATCGCGCCGGTTTTGTAAATATATGCCGTGGTAATTGAATTATCGCCGGCATCAGGTATAGTGACTGACGTTTGTGTGAACATATTAATTGTTTTATCACCTACTATTCGAAGGGATAATGCTGTGCAACGAGCGCCGAGTGTAGCAGCATCAGGCCATGAAATTGTGATATCCGCATCTGTTGCGCCGGCATTTGCGAAGTATAACCGGAATGTATCCGAGCGAGCAGTATCTGTCCAATCCTTTATATCATACTTTAAAAAACCGATACCCTAGCTCACACCACTTCTGGCGGGTCTCCAGACAACTCCGAGACCCGGGGGTAGAGGTGGACGTTCCTTTTCTATTATCACCGGATCAATTGAGTCTTTCACTCCTCCCATACCCCACGTTGCCCTAACATGGTTTCCGAATTCCATGTCATAAGTCGAACTTCCCTTATCGTCTACAACACCGATAGATAAATACGACGCATTCTGTCCCAGCATCGCGGTGGTGCACAAAATAAAAAAGATAGAAATGGTTAACGGTTGGATTTTATTCAATTTCATATTTACACTCCTAAGGTGCTTTTGAATTTTATAAAATCAATTTACAACAGAACTACTTCTATTGCAAAACTTACTCGTACCTCAACGCCTCAATAGGATTAAGACTGGCGGCTTTTCGTGCAGGATAGTAACCAAAGAATATTCCGACACCCATTGAGAATGAAACCGCAAGAATAATCGACTGAGCGGTGACATATGTGGGCCAGCCTGCAAACTTGGAAAGAAGGCTGGACGCTATCAGCCCGAGCATGATACCGATAATGCCGCCGATGAGGCTCATAACAATCGATTCCATCAGAAATTGAGTAAGTATGTCCCTAGGTCTGGCGCCGATTGAAATGCGAACACCTATTTCACGCGTCCGTTCTGTAACTGAGACAAGCATGATATTCATAATGCCTATGCCTCCCACCAGAAGTGAAATAGACGCAATACTTGCAAGGAGGACTGTCATGATGTTTGCTGTTGCTGATTGAGCGTCTGCGATCTCTGTCTGAGTTCGTATCGTAAAATCGTCTTCTTCACCTGGTCCAAGATTATGCCTCATGCGGAGCAGATCCCTTATCTGCTGTTGAGCCAGCGGGATTTGCGCTTTGGATGCAGCAGAAGCGATAAATCCCCAGCTGTGAGTGTGCCCCATTATTCTTTTCTGTAGACTTGTATATGGAACTATGATTAGATCATCCTGATCCATACCCATTGCATTCTGACCTTTGGCTTTCAATGTCCCAATTACACGGAATGGAATACTCCTGATGCGAATTGTTTTTCCAATAGGATCCTCTCCCGCGAAAAGTTGCTGAACGATCGTTTGTCCAAGCAAGCATACTTTTGTCGCGGCGCGTACATCCTGTTCCGTGAAGAAGTCTCCTGCCCCCAAGCGCCAATCACGGATGGCAAAGAAATCAACCGTCCCTCCGTTAATCCGAGTTTGCCAGTTTTGATTTCCATAGATGATCTGTCCCCCGCTTCCAACCTGCGGACTGACATATGCGACAGCCGGGCACTGTTCCTTCACTGCATGCTGGTCCTCTTCTGTCAAACCTGTACCGGTGCCGGATCCGCCCATGACTCCCCCTCTGCTGGTGGAGCCGGGAAAAACCATCAGTATATTTGATCCAAGCCCGCTTATCTGGGCTTCTACCTGTGTCTGAGCTCCTTTACCGATTGCGACCATGGCAATAACCGCGCCGACGCCAATTATGATGCCGAGCATTGTGAGAATGGAGCGCATTTTATTCCGCAGAAGTGCGTCAAATGCTATCCGAAGTATTTCTATAAATCTCATCATGCTGTCTTACCTTCCAATTTCAATGAAAATATTTTTCTCCCTCCATCTTACCGGCGAGGACCGCCCATCATTTGTGGACCAAATGGATTGACCTGCCGGGATGCAGTAGCAGCTCCGTTACTGAGCGTTCCTACGATGACTTCATCGTTCTCCTTCAGATCTCCGCGGAGAAGTTCAACGAACCTGCTGTCGCTTATTCCGGTATTAATACTGATGGACTTCAGCTTCTTACCGTCTTCTAATATCCAGACCTGAACAATTTTATTCAAGACCGGTTTTTTTACTGATGATTCCTCATGATTTCCAGACCGTTCATTGAATTGCATATTTTGTGTTTTTCTCATCCCTCTCTCTTGTCGATCCGTCCCCCCTTCACCTGTATTCTGCCTACGCTGACCGAATTCTGCGATGCGGGTTGAGGCGGTATCCCGTCCACGACTATCATCCGTTATTTGTTTTTCGTTCGTTTTCTTCTCGTCCGATCCCTCCTTCTTGCTCTTCTGTATCTCTTCCAGAATTTCCTGAGGGGGCTGGAAACGTGTTGCTAGCGCCGGAATCCGCAGTATACCCTCACGCTTGTCGACTAATATGGATACAGTTGCGGTCATCCCGGGCCTAAGTTTCAAATCGGGATTCTTTACATCAATGATTACCGTGTACGTGACCACATTCTGTACGATTACGGGGGAAAGTCTTACTTGAGAAACCCTGCCATTGAACTGTTCGTCGGCATATGAGTCAACGGTAAAAGTAACATCCTGTCCTACCTTGACCTGTCCGATATCCGCTTCATCAACACTCGCTTCCACCTGCATCATGCGAAGATCCATGGCAATGGAAAATAGTTTCGGAGTCTGAAAACTTGAAGCAACCGTCTGGCCTACATCGACATCGCGCGAAATAACAACTCCATCGATGGGTGAACGTATAACCGCGTAGCGTAAATTTACTCTTGCACGATCCAGAGCGCCCTGTGCCTGCTTCTGCTGTGCAATCGCTGATTCGTACCCGGTCTTGGCAGCATCAAGTTCAGCCTGAGAGACGAGATCTTTCTTGGACAGTTCGGTTATCCGGCTGTAATTGCGTTCGGCTTCATTGACCTGTGCCTGAGCACGTTCGAAACTTGCTTCCACTTCCTTAACAGAAGCGTAGAGGAATGTGGAATCGATCTGGGCTAAGATATCTCCCCTCTTCACTTCCGAATTAAAGTCTACGTAAATCTTTTCTAATATACCGGAAACCTGACTGCCGACCTGCACCGTCCGCACGGGATTGATCGTGCCTGTTGCCCTCACCTGAAGCATGATATCCCCACGTGTTACTTTCTCGGTCCGGTACTCGATGTCGTCCGAACCTCCATCAAAAAACAAAAAATAACTGCCGATGATGACGATGGCTGCGACCCCCAGATAGATGTACTTTCGTTTCTTCATGATTATATTTCGTTCCGATTATGAGTGAAACAACGCGAATTTCTTTTAGAGGTCGGTCAGGGATTTCCTCCCTGCAAAACCCGCACTCAGACTATGCCAGAAACCTATTCTTTTTTCACCGAGTTTCCAACACAAATAGACCTCTTCTTGATTAGACCGTATATGAGGGAAATCGATTAATCCCTCGTTCATACTTTTAATAACTATTCCTTTAGCCTCAAAATCCTTAGCAATTTCGACAAGTTTCTCCAATTCCGGGGGAAAAAAGCGATCGCCATTCGGTCCCATCCCACCGAAGTACTGGTGCCGGTAAATATCATACCCTTTTTCATCAAGACTCTTCTTTAGACTGACCAGCACCTCAATCTTCGGAAGGATGCTATCCAAAACGGTCTGAGCTTCTTCGACAGTAAAGTGTTTTGGATGAAGGAAGGAATCCATTTTAAGTGTCAATGATAAATTTACCATTCTTCATAATCATCGTTCCATCGAACCAAACAGTTGGTTGTTTAATCAAACCATCGAGATGGCTGGCAACACGCACAGTTCCGCCCATAGATTTATTATCACCGAATGCTATGTGAATCGTGCCCATAACTTTTTCGTCTTCTATGATATTTCCGGTCAGGATAGCTTTATCATTTGTACCGATACCGAATTCTGCAACAGTGTACGCATCCTTGCCATGCTGCTCGAGGAGGTTTTTAAGTCTTGCTGCTTCCTCACCGCCCGTAATCTCTGTTGCAAAACCATCACGAACGACTATCCGTATGGGCTCCTTGATCATTCCGACACTCGCCATTGAACCATCGACGACCACTATTCCCTTCGATAAGCCTTCAAGCGGAGCGAGATAAGCTTCACCCGTTGGGAGATTCCCCCATAAACCTTTTTCTCGGAATAATCCCGAGCTGGCATGTGCTTTCCTTCCTTTGATAGGCATGACAATATCGGTTCCACCCGGAGCTGTAACTTTTATCATCTCTGTTTTCTCTAACATTTCGCATAGCCGAAAAGTTCTCGCTGCGATCTGCTGGTAATCAGCATTCATGCACCGGACCATTATTTCTTCCGTAACGCCGGGTAGTGTGGCGATTCTGGCGCCGCACGCGCTGGAATTACGACGGGCATCAGTATGGGTGAGAGATTTGGACGTGGGACAGAAAACAACGTCAACTTTTTTCATTAATTCCGCAACCTCAGCCGGAGGTTCTTCGCCATTCGTTTTCCGGGGCAGAATTTCCGTAAGAATTACATCACCGCCGATTTCCTTCGCTTCCTTCCACAGTGCATAGCCGATCATCCGGAGCGGTTCATCGGTGACTATAAGTATTTTTTCACCGCTAACAACGCCCATACAGTCACGCACCGCAACTCGGGCAGCGCTGTAAAGTTCCTGTGATATATTCATCATACTCCAATGATAATGCAGTTGAATATTTATTTTTTATTTATCGTGATGGATTCCAAGCCATGACCTTGCGGACTTAATTCCCTCCTCCGTAAAAGGTATGCAAAGAGAAGTCCAAAAATTCCCAGACAGGAAAAGATCCACATACCCGGCGTATACCCACCCGGATTTGCCGCACTTGCGCCTGAAACGTCATTCGCCCATCCGACAAGCAGATTGAAACCGAAAAGACCGATATTCTGGATCATCGTCATCAGACCATAAGCGGTTCCTAACTTTTTCTGATCAACGATGTAAGCAACCGACGGCCACATGACTGCGGGGATGAGCGAAAATGCGACTCCCATGAGCGACATTGGTATCATGAGATACGCCGGTATGTTTGAATGAACGTCGAAGAAATCAATGTTCAGCACAAACGATCCCGATATTCCTAACGGCGCCGCAAGATCAATCTTATATGCCATTATCAGATATACCGGCACGATCAGGAGCGAACCGAACATCATCAACAGTGAGCGTTTGCCAATCTTATCCGTCAGTAAACCGAAGAGCGGCGTGAAAATCATAGCCGCGAGCGTCAGCATACTCGAAAGATTTCCACCTACTTCGCGGGTTGTGCCGTGCGCTTCCTGGAAAAATTTTATCGCGAATGTCTGAAAAGGGAACATCGCGGAATAAAATGTTACGCACAAAGCGGTGATGTACCAGAAAGACCTGCTGAATTTGAATATCTCTTTAAACTCAATTTTATCCTGTTGTCCTTCCTTTGGCAGATCAAATCGTTTCGAGGCGCGTACATCCATGATGTAATAAATTGCGATGCACACAACAGCGAATAATCCCGAAGAAACGGTCACCCAGAGGGGAGACTGCCAGTACTCGTACAGGCTCCTTCCCCACGAAGGTGCGTTTAACGCCATGAACGAGCCGAGCCGGGCGATTGTAAGATTTAATCCGAACGCAAACGCCAGTTGTTTTCCTTTAAACCATCGTGCTAGAATTGTCGTGATTGCCACAATCATCGATTCAGCACCCATACCAAAGATCAATCTGCCGGCCGCCATTGTGTAAAAGTTGCCCTTCACGGCGGTCACCAGAGCCCCGAGCATAATGATCACGGTGAAGATGAAAACTGATTTCCTGGTACCGATCCGGTCAATTATGATTCCGCCGATCAGCACCATGATTATGTTGGGAAAACTGTATATCCCGTTCAGGAGTCCGATTTCTGAATCGGAAAAACCAAGTTGTGATTTGAGCACATCGGCAAGGGGGCTTATACTATCATAGATATAGTAATTGCCGAACATCGCCAGACTGATAAATAAGAGTACCATCCAGCGAAATAATGCGGATGGTTGATTTCGATTGTCTGCGTTATTCATGGATTTTTAAATGTTGCCCGATAATAAGAGGCGGTTGTGCACTATGGATAAAATATTGATAAACCTTACAAGGTTTAACGGGCAAACCTTGCGAAGGTTTGCTCTGTTTGAGCAAAGTGAACCTTCGCAAGGTTGGTGCTGATAACTATTTTACATTTTTTAAAATCGCCTGCAGGAAGTTCCAGAACTTCTCTACTGTATCGATATAGATTTTCTCATCCGGTGAATGGACTTCTTCCAGTGTTGGTCCGAAGGATATCATATCCATACCGGGATATTTCTCGCCGATTATTCCGCATTCGAG
>CAYGXH010000044.1:0-12665 GCA_964353675.1 uncultured Chlorobiaceae bacterium | reverse complement strand
AAATTCCTACAATCGAAGGGGAGACGGCTCGTTGGATGGGATGAAATATTGGAAGGTGGCTTGACGCGCGGCGCTACAGTCATGTCGTGGCGCGGTACCGAGGGTGGAATTGCAGCGGCAAAAGCAGGCCATGATGTTGTCATGACGCCAACATCGCATTGTTACTTTGATTATTACCAGGGATCTGCCGAAAGTGAACCGAAAGCAATCGGCGGCTACCTCCCTCTCGATACCGTTTACGCATATGAGCCAGTACCTCCTGAACTTCCGGCAAAAAGGGTAAAGTATATACTTGGAGCACAGGGAAATGTATGGACGGAATACATGCCGGATCAAAAACATGTGGAATATATGGTGCTTCCACGCTTGCTTGCGATGAGCGAAGTTGTCTGGTCGGATAAACGATCTAGAAATATTGATGATTTCACTAAACGACTCGAAACACATTACGACCGTCTTACAGTGCGGGATTATAATTACAGAAGACCTGTCGTCAAGACAGATATTGAAAGTAAAACCAATTAAAGGATCGCCCATGAAGAAGTGGTTCATCTTATTTATTATTCCCTTCATTCAGTCATACTCTCAACCGATTCCCGTACCAGCGATAGCTTTCTCGCCTCCATCGTACGTATGCTACAAAACGAACGAGTTGATCTCTATTGATGGAAAGGTCGATGAAATAAGCTGGGTGCGTGCAGAGTGGACAGATGATTTCGTTGATATTGAAGGTCCGTTGAAACCGGCTCCCCGTTTCCGAACGCGTGTGAAAATGCTCTGGGACACTTTGTATTTATATATTGCGGCAGAAATTGAGGAACCGGATATATGGGCAACCCTGACTGAGCATGACGCCGTCATATTCTATGATAATGATTTTGAAGTCTTCATCGATCCCGACGGTGACACACACCAGTATTATGAAATTGAAATGAATGCCTTGAATACCGTGTGGGAATTACTCCTCATCAAACCGTATCGCGATGGTGGTCCCGCAGTGAACGGCTGGGATATCCCCGGATTGAAAAATGCTGTAAATGTCCGTGGAACTCTTAACAAACCGGGTGACCGGGATGAGGGATGGTCTGTGGAGCTTGCGATACCATGGAGAACTCTGAGGGAATGTGCTCACCGAAATGCACCGCCGAAGGATGGAGATCAATGGCGTATCAACTTCTCACGAGTGGAGTGGAAAATTGAGATCGCGGATGGGATGTATCACAAGGTAAAAAATCCGGAAACGGGGAAGCCCTTCCCCGAGGATAACTGGGTTTGGTCGCCGCAAGGACTTATCAACATACACTATCCCGAGATGTGGGGTTTTGTTCAGTTCTCGGATAATATCGTCGGGACAAGCCGGGGAAAATTCTCTTTCCGGACTGAAGAAAATGTGAAGTGGCTGTTACGGGAGATATATTACGCAGAAAAAAAATTCTACAGCGAGAACGGCAAATACACACATGATGTCGGTCTCTTAAATATTCTCAAGGTTTCGCTCGACGGATTTTTACCGGATCCGCGTATCATTCATACGCCAAATCTCTTTGAAGCAATCATCCTGAGTCAGGATGGAAAAACAGCCTGGCACATCGATCAGGTTGGCCGAACGTGGCATTGATTCTAAATCGAAACATTAACATTCATCAGCAGGATTCCATATGAAAATGACGGTGTACGACTGGCTTATCGTGTTTGCAAGTCTCAGCTTCCTTATACTCTTCGTTCGGATGAGCCGGAAGTACGTCCAAAGTGTTGCCGATTTCCTATCAGCGGGTCGTACCGCCGGAAGATACATGATCTGTGTCTCTCAGGGAATGGCAATGCTCGGTTCGGTGACCATTGCCGGGTACTGGGAGATTAATTACGTCGCGGGATTTTCCTTGCGCTGGTGGGAGTTCACCATGGGAGTTGTTCTTCTCCTCATCACAGTATCAGGGTGGGTCATTTACCGCTTCCGTCAGACGCGCGCCATGACGATGGCACAGTTTTTTGAGATCAGGTACAGCCGCAGGTTCCGTATTTTCGCGGGTTTGCTTGCCTTCATCTCCGGTATCCTCAATTTTGGCATATTCCCTGCGATCGGAGGCAGATTTTTCATTTACTTCTGCGGTCTCCCTGATAGCTTTACACTCTTCGGATTGGATATCTTGACATTTCCTGTCGTTATGCTTTCGTTTCTATCAATATCGCTGTACTTTGTCTTCGCCGGCGGACAAATCGCTGTCATCATCACCGAATTTCTCCAGGGAATATTCGTGAATGCAGTGTTCATTTTCCTCATCATTTTCCTTTTCATGATTGTGAGTTGGGACCAGATCCTTGAAGCTCTCTCTGCAGCGCCGGCAGATGCATCACTTCTGAATCCGTACCATACGAGCAATGTAAAAGATTTCAATCTGGAATATTTTCTCATTGGGATGGTGGGTGTGATCTACGGAAAGCTCTCGTGGCAGGGTACTCAAGCTTACAATTCCTCAGCAAAGAGCGCCCACGAAGCAAAAATGGGAGATGTGCTCAGTAATCTGCGCGATATTCCGAAGTGGCTTGTGTTTGTGGTTGTTCCTGTTGTGGCGTATACTATAATGCGTCACCCCGACTTTGCAGGAGAGGCGAGTAATATCCAAAATGTTCTTAACGGCATGCCGTCGAAGGAGATCCAGAGTCAGCTCACTGTTCCAATGGTGCTCAACCAGGTCCTGCCTGTCGGTTTCATGGGTGCGCTCGCCGCAGTGATGCTTCTGGCAACGATCGGAACACACAACAGCTATATGCATTCGTGGGGAAGTATCTTTATACAGGATGTCATTATGCCGTTCCGCCGGAAACCGTTTACTCCCGAACAACATATGAAAGTCCTCCGGTCTTCTATTGTCGGTGTTTGTATATTCATCTTTTTCTACAGTTTGATTTTCCCGCAAAGTGTTCCGATATTCCTGTACTTTGCTATAACGGCTGCAATCTTCGTCGGTGGATCCGGAGCCATCATCATTGGAGGACTTTACTGGAAGCGCGGTACTACACGGGCCGCATACAGCGCCTTGATAACAGGCGGACTTATATCAATCGTCGGTATCATCATCCGCCAAAACGATCCTGAGTTCTTCATCAACGAACAGGAGTTTTGGGGTATCGCGATGGCTCTGTCGTCGTTAGTTTACATAGCTGTTTCTCTCCTCGGTAAGCGCACAGTCTTTGATATGGACAAAATGCTGCATCGAGGCGAGTATGCGGTTACCGGTGAGGTCAAGGTTGTCGAGGAGGTCCCGGTCAAGGGATGGAAAATGCTTGGCATGGGTAAAGAGTTCACCCGGGGAGATAAAGTAATATATTTAACAGCGTACGCATGGACGGCTGTCTGGTCAATCGCGTTCATAGTCGGGACATATTTCAATCTTACCGGTGAAGTATCGGATGCGTCGTGGATGAGTTTCTGGCGGATATTTATTATCGTGAACATCACTGCATCCGTAATTATTCTCGTCTGGTTTTCCATCGGCGGGTTCAGGGATCTGAAAGAAATGCTCAAGCGCCTACGGACAATGAGAAGGGATTTCCAGGATGACGGCTTTATTGTAAAAAACATAAATGAGGAGAAGTGACGAAGTAGATAGAAAGGAATTTTTCCATGGAAAGGCATCCAAAAAATCCGATTCTTAGTCGTAGCAGTATCCCGAACATCCCGCCGTACCTGACAGATGTTACCTCAGTCTTCAATCCGGGCGCGGTGAAGTTCAAAGGAAAGTACATTCTCATGCTGCGCGTCCAGAGCAGATCACGTGAAACATTTCTCGTAACAGCCGAGAGTGAAAATGGAATTCGATTCAACGTAAGCAGAGAAATTGTTCGGTTCAATGGTATTGAGAGAGTAAAAGGAAGAATTTACCACCTCTACGATGCGCGCATTGTAGCGCTTGAGAATACTTTTTACATCATGTTCGCAATAGATATGGAGAATGGATGTCAGTTAGGTCTCGGGAGAACTGCGGATTTTAAAACTTTTGAATTTGTCGATATCGTTACCAACGAAGACATACGCAACGGGGTTCTCTTTCCGGAACGTGTCCAGGGTCGGTACCTTCGGTTCGACCGTCCGAATACTTCACGCCGGGAGGGGGGTCCAACATCGGGGAACACGATATGGCTGTCGGAATCTGATGATCTGATAAGATGGAAACAGGCAGGTCCCGTCATCGACGGTCGTTTCCACTACTGGGATGAGCATATCGGTTCCGGCCCGCCACCCGTTAAAACGCGCGAAGGGTGGCTTCACATTTATCATGGTGTAGCAACGCACTTTAACAGTGTGAATATTTACCAGGCAGGAGTCATACTCGTGGATCTTCGTGACCCGTTAAAAGTCATTGGCAGGTGCAGAGAGAATATCCTTGAACCACGGGAAATATATGAGTTGACCGGACAGGTACCGAACGTTGTATTTCCAAGCGGGATGATTGTTGAGAATATTGATGCGGAAGGTTTTGCAGACCTCGACAGCCCGGTTAAGGTTTATTACGGCGCTGCGGATACGGTGGTTGCTCTCGCCGTTACAACCATACGTCAACTCCTTGCTGCTGCGCATGGGGAACCGATTACGTAGTATCAAAGCAAGACAATGAAATGAATATTTCAAAACAATATGAAAGCAAATCGGTATGAAGCGTCGTAAATTTTTAAAAACTGCAGCGTTAGCCGGTGTATCGGCTGCATTCATGAGAGAAGCTCCCATCTTTGGAGCGAGAAACAACCAGATTAATCCATCCCTTTCCGATGACGGGCATCCGGTCGTTTTATCAACGTGGGATTTCCAATTACCGGTAAATGAAAAAGCGTATGAAATTCTGCAGGGAGGTGGTAATTTATTGGATGCGGTCGAAGGGAGCATATCGCTTGTTGAAGCCGATCCCAGAATTACGAGTGTAGGCCGCGGCGGCTACCCGGATCGTGACGGTCATGTCACGCTTGATGCATGCATCATGGATGAACGTGGTCGCGCAGGATCTGTTGTATTCCTCGAGCACATTTCGCACCCCATTTCTGTCGCACGATTGGTGATGGAAAAAACACCGCACGTGATTCTCGCCGGTGAGGGTGCTTTACAATTTGCCCTTGAACATGGGTTCAAGAAAGAAAATCTCCTCACCCAGGAGGCAAAAGATGCCTACGGGAAGTGGTTGCAGGAGAGTAAATATTCACCGGTCGTTAACGAAAGAAATCACGACACAATCGGACTCGTCGTCAGAGATCGGAAGGGAAATCTTGCCGGTGGATGTTCCACCAGCGGGATGGCGTGGAAACTCCATGGCAGGGTAGGTGATTCGCCCATCATCGGCGCAGGTTTGTACGTGGACAACGAAATTGGTGCCGCCACTGCCACCGGCATCGGGGAAGCCGTTATAAAAATTGCCGGAAGTTTTCTTATCGTAGAATTAATGCGTCAGGGGAAAACTCCACAGGATGCATGCCGCCTCGCGCTCGCGAGAATGGTACAAAAACAGCCTCAATATCACGATGCGGGCGGTTTCACCGTCGGTTTCATCGCAATGAATAAAGCTGGTGAGGTCGGAGCCATGAGTTACCGAAAAGGGCTCCAGTATTCCCTTCACAAGGGAGGAGTCAACCGGATTATTGATGCCGACTACCTTGTGAAGTAATTCAATCCATTGAATAATGTAAATATTGTTTGGAGAGATATGAATTCCAGAATATATGATGCCGCTTCCAGTGTCGAAGAATACCAGATCAAATTCGGTAAACACAAGTTTATCTACCCGCCGACGGAAAAGATTAAGGTTCTGGAAGTCGACAATTACCCGGCGCTCGGCAAGGTAACCGCCCTGAGGTTTATTGAGTGGGTTATAAAAAATCCGGGCGGACTCATTGCGCTCCCGACAGGGAAGACACCCGAGTATTTTATTAAGTGGACGAAGAAAATCATCAGCGAGCGGAATAACAGGGAAATACAGAAACTTCTGGACGACTATGGGATAACCGGTTCGCCTGATTTTAAGAGTCTGAGATTCGTACAAATCGACGAGTTTTACCCTATGGATTCACGCCAGCATAACAGTTTCAATTACTATGTCAATGAATTTTATATCAAAGGATTCGGTCTTTCACGCGATAATGCCCTTCTCATCGATGCAACCTCGCTCGGGATTCCAAATGGGAAAACCATGGCAGAAGTGTTTCCGAACAACATCGTCGATCTGACGTTACGGGTTCGTAAGATGAACACAAACCTCGAGCGACTTCAGCGCGATGTTATTAACCGTGTTGATGAGTTCTGCATGGAATACGAATCAAAAATTCGTGATATGGGAGGCATCGGATTTATCCTCGGAGGTATCGGACCTGATGGTCACATTGCTTTCAACGTACGCGGTTCAAGTGTTCATTCGGTAACCAGGTTGACGGCAACTAACTATGAAACACAGGCCGCCGCCGCAATCGATCTCGGCGGAATAGAAATATCCCGGAACAGACTTGTCGTCACCATCGGTTTAGCGACGATAACGTACAATCCAACAGCCACTGCGATCATCATTGCAGCCGGTGAAGCAAAGTCGAATATTATCGCACAGGCCATCCAGGAGAAAAAAAATCCGCAATACCCTGCCACAGTTCTGCAAGATTTGCCGAATGCCCGATTTTATCTGACCCGGGGGGCAGCGCATCATCTTATAGAACGCCGGTTCGAAGATTTTCATACCGCCGCTACCGTCCGTGAAGAAAACGCCGATCGCATTGTTATAAGCCTTGCTCTCGCGGAGGCTAAACCCCTTGAAGGTCTGACAAAGAAGGATTTTGCCGGAGACAGATTCTCACAAACACTTCAGGAGAAATTGCATCTGGAACATACGGCGATCGTCTCGGCTGCACGGCAGCGGATAGTGGAGAAAATCAACAATGGCTTGAAACACGTATCGCAGACAACATTCCTTCATACTGAACCGCACCACGACGATATAATGCTCTCCTACCTGGCACACATATACCATCTTGTTCGGGATGCTAGCAATATCCATTATTTTGCGAATCTGACATCCGGCTTCACATCGGTAACGAATACCTATGTGCTGTCAATTCTCGGACGGCTGGAGAAGCATCTTGAGAGCGGTTCATTTACATCATTCCTTAATGAAGATTACTTTGATCCGAACAGTATCAACGGCAAAATGGTTGACGTATACCTATATCTCGACGGTGTTGCGGCAAACAGCGCTGAGAGGAGGGAGTTGGCGGAATCGTGCAGACTGCTCCGTAACATGTTCGAAGTATACCGTACGACCGATCTGCTGAGCATAAAACTCCGCATCAGGGAACTGAACGAATACTTCCGATCGCAGTATCCGGGTGCGAAAGATCCGCCCGATATCCAGATGCTTAAAGGGACGATTCGGGAATGGGAGGTGGAACTTCTTTGGGCATACTTCGGCATAGAAGCTTCCTCTATTTTTCCGCTCCGGCTCGGTTTCTATACGGGTAATATCTTTTCCGAGGAACCGGAACTCGACCGTGATGTCATACCGCTGCTCAATCTGATTAAAAAATTAAAGCCGAATATCGTTACGGTCGCTTTTGATCCTGAGGGGAGCGGGCCTGATACGCACTACAAGGCGCTCCAGGCAGTGGCCGGTGCCCTGAAGATGTACGAAGAAAAATCGGGGGGCGCGGGTGTGAAAGTGTGGGGATACCGGAATGTGTGGTACCGATTCAATCCGTCTGAAGCGAACCTTTATGTCCCCGTTTCGTTGAATTCTCTCTCCCTCCTTCACACCGCGTTCATGAACTGCTTCGGATCACAGCGTGCAGCATCATTCCCAAGTTACGATCATGACGGTCCTTTTTCTGAATTAGCGCAGAGTATCCAGGTTGAACAGTATGGGATGATCAAGACCTGCCTGGGGAACGATTATTTTCTCAAAAATAACCATCCGAGACTCCGCGCCGCACGGGGAATGATTTTTCTCAAGGAAATGACCCTTGATGAGTTTTATACAAAAGTCCGGGAATTAAAAAGAGCAACTGTCGGAGAGAATGACTGACACGCTCTGGAATTGTTTCGTCGGAATGATTTGTTGCACGAATTGAGAGGTACGCGAAACCTACTGCCGTTTTATTTTTACACTTCCAAATCCTGCTTCAATGTACAGGTTGATTTTTCCGTGGGCAGTTTCGTAGTTTTCGCTGAAATAAATATCGTCATCCTCTTCGTTGAAATCCTTCGGGACATCGATTGAACTGATAAAACTCTTTTCATGAGTGATCTTGGCGCCGATCTCCTCCGGGATCCAGATCACGAGAGTACCCAAACCGATCTGGATATCAACATCGACCTCTTTTGTGAGTTTACCGCTAAAGTCTAACACATAGCTGCCCACTCCTCCTTCAAACTTCATGCGGTCGAAATTTGCGTTACAGAGACCGTATCCTTTAAATTTGCTCAAACCTGTTTCGATCGTCATGTTCTCGATTGTCTCTGTATTGGGATTATCGAACCGTAAAACAACAGAACTTGCTCCTGTTGATATGTTAAGATCTTTTACGATGAGTCCCGTAAGGTCCAGCTCGCCTTTCCCGGCTCCCAACTCGATGTCAAATGATATCGGTAGTTTGTCCGTGAACTGCATGAGCCAGTCATTCTTTTCCAGTTCCCCAAGGTTGATGTTTTTGCTGTGCCGGTCTTTATTAAAAGCCTCGGTCGTATTGATATTCAGGTAACCTAAATTGTCCCGCTTTGTGTAGTCGATGTATTCAGATAAATCTCTCTTCAGGTCTGCTTCGATATCTGCCTTCATGATATAGGTGGAGATCCCGCGTTCAATCCGTATCTTGCCGAATGCCGCGTCAACTGTGACCTTCAGTTCACGTTCGCCCGTCCGCTTGATGTCCCAGCGGTATTTTTCTGTGCGCGGGGGGATAAATCCTGCCGCGCCGAGGATCACCGCCAGTCCCATGAGGAGCGGTAAAAAGATCGGTATGAATCGTTTCTTCTTCATTCTATATATAATTACGGAATAGCCGGAGGAATGTTTCAGTAATGGGCAATTCTGTGACGGAGGTATTTATTGAGAAGTTCGCGTGCGCGGAAAATGTGCGCTTTTACCGTTCCGATGGGAAGATTGAGAATTTTCGCTATTTCGCTGTAATCACGCTCCTCCGTATGGCGTAAAATGATGACTCGCTTGTACTTTTCGGGCAGCATTGCAATCGCTTCTTGAAGCAGTATCGCTCTCTGCTTTTGTATTATGTGTTTGTCCGGTTCGTAACGCGTATCAGGCAGCTCATACGTTGCCTCGCCTTCCTCCATTTCTATCGGTTTATTGATGGAAAATGTGCTGAGCTTCTTTTTTCGTAAATAATCTATGCTGCTGTTCGTCGCTATTTTATAAAGCCACGTAGAGAATGCGTAGGTATCATCGAAATGTTTGAGAGATCCGAATGCCTTGATGAAAACTTCCTGGGTAAGATCTTCCACTTGTAGCCGCTGATGAATAATTCTGAAGATCAGGTTAGCGATTTGATCATGATACTTCTTCATTAGTCGTTCAAACGCCGGCTGGTTCCCTTTTAGAGCTGCAGCGATGAGGTGCATATCGTTGCGGCGCGAGTCGAATTGTCTCTTAGACAGCAGTACCCCCGCTCGCCGGGGTGATGAATGTTGCTGACGTTTTTTTGATTTCTTTTTTCTCTTCACCGTATTCCTGCGGTTCCCTAAAGTACCGATAACATAATGAAAAAACGAGAGAGAGGCAAGGAAAGGATTTGAAATAAAGTGGGATTTTGGTTACTTTGAGATTAAACTAATAACAAGTATAAACGATTATGTTCATTTCTTTTGAAGGCTTAGATTACTCCGGTAAAACGACACAGGCAGCAATCCTTGCGGATGCCCTGAAGCGAGATGGGAGAGAGGTTCTCCTGTTGAGGGAACCTGGTGGCACTGCGATTTCAGAAAAGGTACGCTCAATTCTCCTTGACGGGGAACATGGTGAACTGACTTCTGTCGCTGAAATGTTACTTTTCTCCGCTGCACGGAATCAACTGGTTCAGCAAGTGATCCGACCTGCACTCGAAAAAAAGAAAATAGTGATCTGCGACAGGTTCGTCGATTCGACAACGGTGTATCAGGGCTTTGGGCGGGGGCTTAACCTCGAAGATGTAAAGGCCGTCAATAGAATTTCGACGGGTGGAATAATGCCAGAGTTCACCTTTTTCCTCGATATAGAAGTCGAGGAAATGCTCCGCCGGCGGGAAGTTGCGCGAGGCACGGCAGATCGCATGGAATCTTCTGGTATTGAATTTTTCCGGAGGGTCCGCGATGGATTCTGGATCCTTGCCCAGGAATATCCTGCAAGGTTCATAGTCGTTAACGGTACAAGGTCGATCGATCTTATACATAGCGAAATCCGGGACTTTATTTACAAAAAGGCGTCTTTATGATGATGTATAAAAAGAATAGATCCTCGAATAGCAAACGCTTCCGCATCCAAAAATTACTGCTCATCCTTATCGGTGTGATAATCGGCGCTGGTCTGGTTGGTTTCACCGGCACCGATCCCGATTATTTTTTTAAAATCAACAAAAGCATAGATATCTTCGGAGTTGTGTACCGCGAAGTTGCGGCGAATTATGTCGAGGAGGTCGATCCTGAAAAGTTTATGGAAGCCGGAATCGACGGCATGCTCGGGACTCTGGATCCGTATACAAATTTCATTGCCGAAAGAGAAGTAGACGAAATTCAGCTCATTACCAGCGGTACTTACGGTGGTATCGGTGTAACTATCGGTTTACGTGACGGATTTATTACAATTCTCGGACTCATGGACGGATACTCTGCGCAGCGACAGGGTGTGCGACCCGGCGATCGTATTATTGAAGTCGACGGAAAACCGGTCCAGGGGATGAATCCTCAGGATATTCGCTCTCTTACACGCGGAGAACCCGGTACGGAGGTTCGTCTGCGGATAGAGCGTGTGGATGAGCCGCAATCTATAGAATTCATTCTCGTCCGCGAGAAAATACAACTGAAAAATATTACATACGCAGATTACATCAGTAACGGCATTGCCTATATACGGCTGGAACGCTTCACGATGAGCGCAGGCGATGAACTGCGGCTGGCGCTAAAGGAATTAAAGCTAAAAGGAACCCTTAAGGGCATTATCCTGGATCTCCGCGGCAATCCGGGCGGTTTGCTGGAAGCCGCCGTCGATATTGTTGAAAAATTCGTTGCAAAGGGAAACCTCGTTGTAAGCACGAAAGGACGAACACCGGAATCTGAAAAGAAATATTTTGTCGTAGAAGACCCGCTCGTCCCCGAGATCCCGCTCGTCGTACTCATCAATGGACAAAGTGCAAGTTCCAGTGAAGTTGTCGCCGGTGCCATCCAGGATCTGGACCGGGGTTTGATTGTGGGAACCAGATCATTCGGGAAAGGATTGGTGCAAACCGTCATGCCGCTGGTTTATAATACCCAGCTTAAAATTACTACGGCCAATTATTATACTCCGAGTGGAAGATGCATCCAGGAGATTGACTATCGAAATAGTACGGCAAAAGGTGTCTTTGCAACAACTCCCGACAGCATGAAGCGAAAATTTAAAACGCTGAAGGGAAGGTTAGAACTTGAAGCCGGTGGAATAGAACCCGACAGCACGATACAGGAACTTGAGCGGAGCGCTCTTTATCAGGAACTCCTCCGACGGTCGATGTTCTTCAGATTCGCATCGTCATATGCATCGATGTATCCCGACACACCGAAAGTCTTCAATGAAGCGGCTCTCATAGCCGAATTCAGAAAGTTTCTCGATAGTCTGAAGTTCACATACCGCGACGAAGTGGAGGTGAAACTTGGTGAATTGTGTGATATAGCAGAGAAATGTAAATACAGCGATGAAGTAAAAAATTATGTCACTGAGTTGAAGTCGAAAATTCTTACGGAGAAAAATATTGCTCTGGATCGCTACAGCGGAGAACTTCTGACTGCTCTTAAACCGGAGATAATGAGTCGGTACAAAGGACAGAAGGGAAACATCGAGGAGGCGTTGAAGGATGATGTGCAGGTCAAAACAGCGCTCAATTTACTGATGGATGCGGAAGAGTATAACCAGCGGCTTAATCCGAACTAATCATTAAAAAAATAGAACATCCGCCTACGTTCCTTCGGAACTCCCACCCTCGCCTCTTTAGGGCTTCCGCCTACGTTCCAGAAAAGGGAGCTCCCACCTACGTTTCACTATGGCGGGCAGGTCGGCGGGTAAACCCGCCTGCGTTCTTTTGGCGGGTAAACAGATAATACAGATTTGACAGATTGTCATTTATAGAATCTGCTTAATCGACAAGCTTCTTGGCTGATTTTCGAACCGTTCTTAACGTGGCTCGCTTCCTTCTAATGGTTGTTATCAATGAAACCGCCCTACGTATATCGATTTTACTCTGTTTTTTTCAATTCGAATATGTATCCCGGTAGTATCATCCTGATTGAAAAAATAATATAATCCTTGGGACGAAAGATCATAGTCTTGCTCTGAGCGTCCGTACAACTCTCTGACGCGACTGAGTGAGTCGCCGACACCTAATCCTTTTGCGGTTAAGAACCCGGAGTGTTGTACTTCAATCCCATCAAGAGTTTTCATGGGATTGAACATGAGTATATAGTCCGG
>CAYGXH010000043.1:0-12691 GCA_964353675.1 uncultured Chlorobiaceae bacterium | reverse complement strand
ATGTACCATTGCTTCGGCTGCAGTGTGGGTGGGAACGTCTTTACGTTTGTCATGGAGCATGAAAAAGTGTCGTTCGGCGAAGCGGTGAAAGCTCTTGCGGAACGTGCCGGTATTCCCTTACCGCGTTATTCTCAGGCCGACGATGAACGCGCCAGCGAGAACGAACAACTCTACGCACTCTGCCGTGAAGCGGCGCTTTTCTATTATGCATGTCTGATGGAATCTCCGGAGGGCAAATACGCGCGTGATTATTTTCATAACCGCGGTTTTACTGATGAGATAATACGGGCGTTTGGTCTCGGTTATTCACCTAATTCATGGACAGCGCTCCTGACAATAGCTCAGGAGAAAAAGTTTGATCTGGGATTCATGGAAAAAGCCGGACTTCTCCGCCGCCGGGATGACGGGTCATACCACGATTACTTCCGCGGCCGGGCAATGTTTCCTATTCTCACGGGTACGGGGCGGGTTGTAGGTTTCGGTGCGCGAAAACTTCATGAGGATGACCCTCTCGGTAAATATATCAATTCCCCGGAAACCCCCATTTTTAATAAAAGTCGATTGCTCTACGGTCTCTCTCAGGCGAAAGATGTAATTCGTGAAAAGGGAAGTGTACTTCTCGTAGAAGGATATGCTGATGTTCTCAGCGTCTATCAGGCGGGTTTCCGAAATGTGGTCGCATCGAGCGGAACAGCGCTGACAGTCGAACAGATACGCCTGATCGCAAGGTACGCAAAAAAAATTACGCTGCTCTACGATGCCGATTCGGCAGGTTCGAAGGCGACACTGCGGGGAGTGGATATGATCCTCGAAAATGACTGTGACGTTCAGGTCGCCGTTCTATCCGAAGGGGAAGATCCCGACTCCTACATCCGCCGATTCGGAGATGAAGCTTTTAAAAAACTTATCGACGATACTGAGTCGTTCGTCGATTTCATCGCCCGTTCATTCGAACGCGAGGGAAAGCTTAAAACACCTGAAGGGGAAGCAGAAACGGTTCGCGCAATCGTCCAGACGATAGCCCGCATGAAGGATGAACTCAAAAGAAATTTCTATATTAAACATGTCGCGGAGAAGTACCACATCTATGAATCGACTCTGCACCGTGAACTTGAAAAATCACTTCGCGGAAATCAACATCTGCAAAGCTACCAGAAACAGGATCAGGCCGATGAACCGACTTTAGCCGACAGGATCCCCCACTCGCGGGAAAGCGGAATCCCTACAGTTGAGCGGGATCTTCTGTCTGCTATGCTGGAAGGAGGTGCGGATGTGATTATGTTTGTGGATGATAATCTTGACCGCGAATTACTCACAAATACCCGCATACGATCGCTTATCACCATATTGATTGAACGAATTCACCGAAATGATGACATGCATCCTTCATCAATGATTGATACGCTGGAGGATGGAGAGGACAGAAAATTTATCTCGGGACTGCTTTTGAGCACATCTCATGTCAGCAAGCAATGGGATGTGAGAGGTATTGAATTTGAAAGAGCAGATCCTTTTAATGTCGTCAAAGATGCGATCACATTGCTCAAAAAAAAGGCAATTGAGAGGAAAATTATTGAAAACCAGCAATTACTGAAGGAAGCATCCGCTGGAGGGAAAGATATATTACGATTCCTTGAAATACATCAGGGATTACTTCAACAGATGAAGCAGTTGGATTTACGCGGGAAGGATGAAAAAAAAGAAGGGTGACCGGGAGGAGAGGTCACCCTTAGGGATGTGGGATTGTAGCCCCTGGTATTTGAGGTTTTCCCCAGACCCAACATATTAAATAAAAAGGGGCTATCCAATAGTAATGTGATGTAAATCACGAGTCGTCACGTTAGGAAATATGAAAAAATTGAGTAAGCAAGAATAATATAATATTGCAGAAGTATTATCACCTTCGTTATATTAATAGAGAATCAGTCGAAGCAAACCTTAATCCACCTGGGTGACCCCAAAAGGTCACCTTTTTTATACCCGCCTCCGTAATATTTTGCAACTCTACTCCAATCCGCGTATATTAAAGAAAACGTTTTTAATTACATTATCCAGAAAACAATGGCACGAAAAAAGCTTGTTCCTGATCCGGTCCCTCGTCCTCCCGATCCGTCAGATGTTTCTACAATCGACGGTCTCGTTAAAGCGCTCTTCGAGTCGCTCTCCTTTACAATCGGAGCTCAGCCCGACTACAACCGGCTTCGCACGCTCTTTCATCCCCAAGGTCAGGTGGTCCTTCCTCGAAGCGAGAAAGACGCACAATCCGAAGTGATTGAACTTGAGATTTACATTCGTCAGTCGGTAGAGTCAATAGTTTTCGGCGGCCTGGAGCGGAAAGGCTTCATTATTTCAGAAATTGCCCGTCGTATGCAATCGTATGGCGCACTCGGGCAGGTTTTCAGTACGTTCGAAGCCCATCATCTGCCGAATGATCCTAATCCCATCCAACGGGGGATATATTCCGTCCAACTGTTGAGGGAAAAACAACGATGGTCGATCCTGTCCCTTACGTGGGACCTTGAACGACAAAATTCTCCGATACCACGCGCTTACCTCATCTGATGGTGATTGTTATCCGCTCTGCGTGTACTGACATTGCAATTGCGGTGGTATCAATGTATATTGAATGCACGTAAATGGAGATTACCGGCGATTGGAACAACAGTTTCATCGGTTCCTGATAGTCCGAACAGACAGAATAGGGGACGTAATCCTCACCCTCCCGATGGCTTCTGTCATCAGAAAGTATGTCTCGCGCGCGCACATCACTATGCTTATCCGTCAATATACAGCCGAGCTTGTTGAATCGAACCATAACGTAAACGAAATTATTACGTATGATAATGACGGAATAGTCACCCCTTTTTTTGAACTTATCGAGAATATCCGGCGTGGTCGGTACGACGTCGTGTTTCACACTCATCCCCGCTTCCACCTTGCACTGATCACATGGCTTGCAGGTATTCCGATCCGCGTGGGAACCGGTTACAGATGGTATTCCTTCCTCTTTACGCGAAAGGTCTACGAGCACCGGAAAAATGCCCGCTTCCATGAGCTTGAGTACAATATCCATCTCATCAGTTCACTCGGTTATTCCGTAGAAGGATTAGATATATCGCCAACACTTGATGTCACACCGGATACTGAAAAAAGGATCACAAAGTATATGGAAGGTCTCGGGTTACTGCTTGATAAAAAGATCGTAATCCTTCACCCCGGCAGCGGTAATTCTGCCCGCGATTGGAGTCCGAAAAACTTCGGCTTCCTTGGGAGGAAATTGCAGGAAATGGACGATGTGCAGATTGTAGTCACCGGAAGTAAAAATGAACATCGACTTATAGAACTCGTCCGTTCCCTCACCGGAAACCGGGCTATTGCCCTCCCGGATCAGCTCTCTATCAGTGAATTCGCAGCATTCATAAAAAAAGCTGCGCTCTTCGTTGCAAACTCGACTGGTCCGATACACATCGCCGCAGCAGTGGGAACACCGGTAATCGGATTCTATCCCCAGATCACTGCATTAAGCGCCCAACGATGGGGGCCGTGGACAGATAAAAAAATAATCTTTTCGCCCCGGGATAAACCCTTGGATTGTACAAAGTGCATCAGGAAAAATAGTTCTGTCTGCGAATGTATGGATACAATCAGCGTCGACCAGGTTTATTCCGCAGCAAATCAACTTATTCGGCAAAGTTAGGTTATCGACTATGAGTACATCAAGGCAAAACTTTCACGCACGAGGTATTTCAAGACACCTGCTCCTCATGATTTCCATAATAATCGTTCTGGCTGTTGGAGGATCAGTGGTGCCGAAAGGGGGGGATAACAGAGAGAACAGTACGGTTTCGAACAATCCGGCTGACACGATCACGGTAGTGCCGACCGATACTCTGCGTAAAATTGTAAATATCGCATTCGCGGCTGGGGAGTACCTCCGGTTCGACATCAATTACGGATTTGTAACGGCAGGCGAGGCAGTTCTCTCGGTGAGCGATACACTGTATAAAAACCGGCATTGCTATAACATCGAGTTTAACCTCGACTCAAAACCCTTTTTCGATGTCTTCTATAAGGTTCGCGATCGCTACAGCACCGTCGTTGATGCACAAGGGATATTTCCGTGGCGGTTCGAACAGCATATTCGAGAAGGTGGGTATAGCCGGGATTTCACGGCAGAGTTTGATCACCTGAATCAGGTTGCAAATACAACGGAAGGACAGTACCCCATCCCTTCGTATGTTCAGGATATTATGTCTGCTTTTTACTTCACAAGAACCATCGACTTCTCTTCGTTAAAACCCGGCGAGAAAGTGCGCCTGAAAAATTTCTACAAGGATTCTACGTATGAACTCGATGTGAAATATAAAGGTAAACAAACCATCGAAGTGGAAGCCGGTAAATTCAATTGTATCGTTGTCGAACCCCTTGCCAAGGAAGGCGGCCTCTTTAAAAGCGAAGGGAAAATCCATGTGTGGCTTACCGATGACGAGCGCCGAATGCCCGTTTTAGTAATGGCGAAAATCATAATCGGCAGCATCGAATCGGAATTGGTGGAGTATAGAGGGATCGCCGGCCCTATAAATGCAAAAATCAAAGAAAGATGAATATACCAATGTCTAAATTCAAACAGGCTGATTTAAAAAATGTGACCACTATACCGTTAAAATCACGGAAGAGCAAAGTAAAATTGAGTGATTTTGCCAAAGTGTATGATCCTAAGCACCAGCCATTCGGCGATTTCATCCGATCGCTTCCCCACGTTCTCATCGGCGAGGATCTGAGATCGTTCGTAGAGGAAATTGTACGCGCACGAAAGAAGAAGAAGGCTGTGATTTTCATGCTGGGCGCACATGTCGTGAAGGTTGGATTATCACCACTCATCATCAATTTACTCCGGAAAAATATGATCACCGCTGTCGCAATGAACAGTGCCGCGGCTATTCATGATGTCGAAATTGCGAGCTGGGGAAGAACCTCGGAAGATGTTGAAGCGTATATCACCAACGGGAGGTTCGGGATGTCAGAGGAAACCGGTAAATTCATCAACGAATCGCTGAGAAGGGGGTGCACTGAAAGCGATGCAGGGTATGGTGAAACGATTGGCGCCTCACTCCGGCATGCACCGTATAAAAAGACAAGCATCCTGGCAACTTGCTACACGCTCGGAATACCTGCAACTGTGCACGCAGCAATCGGGACGGATATCGTCCACCAGCAGCCGTCAATGGACGGAGGGATTACGGGTGAAATGTCATTCAGGGACTTCAAGGTACTTTGTGAAGCTGTGCGCGGTATTAACAACGGAGGGATTGTGGTAAACATCGGTTCTGCAGTTATACTCCCTGAAGTGTTTCTTAAAGCGCTGACAGTCGCTCGTAATTTATATACATCCGTGAAGGGATTTACTACAGCGAATTTTGACATGATCCAGCATTATCGTCCCCGCATGAACGTAGTACACCGGCCCACGCGCGACGGCGGAAGAGGGTACCTCTTTACCGGTCACCATGAGATCATGATACCTCTACTCTGTGCAATTATAAACAATTCACTGAAAGCTCGCTGAAGTTGAGTAATATCTCCATGCCAGACAGCAGTCCGCGGACCGAGGAGGGCAATCAGATCACAATGACTTGGATCCAAAGGCAGGGCATTCCTCCTCTTCTCTTCGCCTTTATTACGCTGGCAATCATTTTTTTTCTCTATCAGCTGGTCGGAGGACTTCTGACCTTTCTCCTTTTTGGGGTGGAACCTCTGGAGAAGAGTCTGTTCGGATATCGACTGGCTACGGGTGTGGGGCAACTTCTTTTCATCCTCTTACCGACAGCCGTTCTCGTTCGTCTCGCATCAAACCAACCGAATGATTATCTGAGAATAAAACGGCCGGGACTGAAAGTATTGCTGGTACCAATAATCGGAATTATTTCCCTGCAGCCGATACTTCAGATTTACCTTATATTTCAGGATCGGCTTCCGATGCCTCAGGAGATTCAATCAACTATGGAAAAATTCCGGGATTTGTTTGAGTCTCTTTATCGACAACTCGTCGGATCAGCTTCATTGACAGAGTTATCCTGGGTTATTTTCGTTGTTGCTATCATTCCTGCATTTGCAGAGGAATTCATGTTCCGCGGACTTATACAAAGAACTATTGAGAAATCATTTTCACCGATGCAAGGCGTTCTGGTCACCGGTGTTATTTTTGCTGCTTACCACCTGAATCCCTTTTCATTCATTCCATTGGTAGCGATCGGGATTTATCTTGGATTTATCGTCATCCGGTCGGGGAGCATATGGGTACCCATAACCGCACACTTTGTAAATAATGCCATTGCCTGCGCCGCACTCTACTTTAAATTGGATGATGATTATGTCATTGTCGGGAATGCCGGTGATATGTCGACTTCCGGGCTCCTTACGACATTCTGGTTTTTCGGTGTGGTTTTTCTTGTTTCCACTATGTATTTCATAAAAATTACGAAAAAATCAATCCAGCCTGTGAACCAGTTCGTTAGCACCGGGCAAGAAAGTGATAATAAGAATGAGTAACCATCTAAAGAGAATTCTTATTGCCGCTGTTGGGATTCCTCTCTTGGTAGTTGTTTCATTTCTCGGAGGTATCCCCTTTTTCTTAATCATTTCCTGCATCTCGGCACTGGCACTCTATGAATTTTATAAACTTGCCGGATTGAAAGGATCTAAACCACAAATTGCCCTGGGCCTTGTAGCCGGCTTTTTCATTAACCTGTCGTTTTTTCATGATAAACTCCAGTCAGCCGTCCTTAACCTGCTTGGGAAGAATAATATTTTCATCCCGTTCCCATCGCAAACACAATTGCTATATATCGTGCTCACAATTATTATCGTAACGCTCAGCCTCGTTGAACTTTTCAGAAATCGCGGATCCGCTGTACTTAATCTTTCAGTAACGATTTTCGGGTTGCTTTACATCCCATTTTTTCTGGGTACGTTCATCGGGCTTAGAGAGCTTTTTGTACCTTTTGACTTTCCGGTTTCCCGTTTTTTTGCGGGACCGGAAAATTTTACGAATCCTTACGTCAGAGATGAAATTTACCGCTGGGGTGCCTACACAGTAATTTCGATCCTTGCCATTATCTGGATCTGTGATTCGACCGCCTATTATATCGGTTCTGCTGCAGGCAAGCATAAACTTTTTCCGAGGGTAAGTCCAAATAAAAGTTGGGAGGGTGCGATTGCGGGATTTATCAGCGCCGTCATTTCAGCAATATTGTTCAAGATATTTTTTCTCAACTATCTGTCCCTTGGAAGCGCTGTGATCCTCGGCGTCATAATCGGCTCAGTCGGTCAGTTGGGCGACCTCGTTGAATCTCTACTCAAACGGGATGCCGGGGTAAAAGATTCATCGAATATTATCCCGGGACATGGCGGAGTTCTCGATCGCTTCGATAGTCTTATACTAATTTCCCCTGTCATTTACCTCTACATCGATTTCATTCTCTTCAGCTGAGATGCCGCGCAGAAAAAAACTCGCACTTATCACTCTCGGGTGTCCGAAAAACATCGTCGACTCTGAGGTGCTCCTTAAACAGCTCGAAGGGAGTAATTACGAAATTATCGATACTTCCGACGATAGCGATATCGTCGTCATTAATACGTGCGGTTTCATCGAAAGTGCCAAAGAAGAGTCTATCGATACAATTATGAGGGCTGTCCGGCTGAAGGGGGAAGGACGCATAAAAAAATTGATCGTCATGGGGTGCCTGAGTGAGCGGTACGCCGATGAACTGATAAAGGAAATACCTGAAGTTGATGCCTTCATCGGGACGAACAAACTGCGCGACGTTATCCGGGAAATCGATGTTACCTGGAAGGACGAACTATTAGGTGAACGATTGCTGACGACCCCGTCACATTACGCTTACCTGAAGATTTCGGAAGGATGCGACCGCCCCTGTTCATTTTGTGCGATACCGGAAATCAGAGGCAAGCATCGCAGCACGCCGCTGGAACAACTTCAGCGTGAGGCAAAGAATCTTACAGAGAAGGGTGTAAAAGAACTCATACTGATCGCTCAGGACACCACGTACTACGGAGTCGATATCTACGGACAGCGTGCGCTCTCCAAACTCCTCACAATGTTAGCAGATCTTGACAGCATCGAGTGGATACGACTGATGTATGCATATCCCTCCGGTTTTCCTGATGATGTCATCGATGTGTTGGCAGGTAATCGGAAATTTTGCAGATACCTTGACATCCCATTACAACACGTTTCGGATAACGTTCTTTCATCAATGAGACGCGGTGTCTCTTCAGACGAAATACGGCGACTTATTTTTTCACTCCGGGCGAAAGTCCCGGATATCGCGTTGAGGACGACATTTATCGTCGGGTACCCGAACGAAGGCGAGGATGAATTTCAGGAGCTTCTCGGATTTGTTCAGGAGGCCAGGTTTGAACGCGTAGGGGTGTTCACGTATTCGCAGGAGGACGGTACCGACGCTTATAAGCTCGGCGATCCCGTGCCACTTCTCATTAAAGAGGAGAGGTATGCCGCACTCATGGAGCTTCAGGAGCGGATAGCGCTTGAACACAACCATAAGTTAATGGGGAAGAGAATCCGTGTGCTCGTCGATCGTAAGGAGGCAACAACAGCCATCGGTAGAACAGAATATGATGCGCCTGAGATTGATAACGAAGTAACGGTAAATGACGCGGAGAGAACCGTGGCAGGAAATTTTTACGATATTGAAATTCAGCACGCAGATGCGTATGATATGGAAGGAAAACTTTGCGTGGATTGATGTGTGCAGACCCGTCAGATGGAGATTAAGAGTATGAGAGTTTTTATCACATGGATAGTTCTATGTTCCTTTATGGCATTTCACTGTTATGGTCAGCGGTCCGAACGGCCTTCAGAACACGGCGGCATGCCGAAATTTTACTGTGAAGCTCTGAGCTTTTCTTCCGATGAAAGCGGTGTGGAGAGGCTTGATGTTTTTCTCGAAATCCCATATGAAGCTCTGCAGTTTATAAGGGAGGGAGATAGTTTCAATTCTCGCTGTGAAATAACAATTACCATTTATGATTCCACAGAAACTCTCGTTAATGAAAAATTCTGGAGGGAAACGATCAGAGTAAAAGATTATGATAAAACCATTTCGTCTTCAATATGTTATGTCGATCAGAAAACATTCCTCCTCACACCTGGAACGTACGTAATTTCTGTCCAGGTGAAAGATCTGGAAACTGAAATGCCGGCACAGCAGAAGAAAAAAATCAAGGTTCGCGCCTATTCCAAATCTCCTTTTGCAATCAGCGATATCATGCTTGCTTCTCGCATCGAGATGGATTCCGCAAACCTGGTTGTTACACCGAATATTTCCGGTGCTGTTGGCGGTAATCTCGACAGTTTTTACATATATTTCGAAGTGTATGATACGCTCACAACGGACTCAGCGGCAATATCGCTTGTCCTGAGGAACATGAAGGGTACCATCGTTCAGAGTGACTCATTCAGACAACCGATCAGTACGTCGCCTCAGGGAGTATACAGACTGCTGAAAACCGATGCTCTGATTGCCGGAGATTATCTTCTCGAATTGACTGGATTTCCGGTTCGGGACTCAGCCCGAAAAGAGATTAAAACGGAATTAGCGCGCGCGATTCGTCAGATTGCAATCCGTTGGCGTGGTATGCCTCTATCTATTTCTGACCTTGACCTTGCGATAGAGCAGATTCAATATATTGCTGATCGTGAACAGGTGGAGGAGATGCGTCGCGCCGCGCCGGAAATGAAGAGGGACCTCTTTCAAAAGTTCTGGCGAACCAAAGACCCCATACCGCAGACAGAACGGAATGAAATAATGGAAGAGTACTACTCGCGCATCGCTTATGCAAATGCACACTTCAGTTATTATCTGGATGGCTGGAAGACGGATATGGGGATGATCTACATTCTCTTCGGTGCTCCGAGCAATATCGAACGGCATCCCTTCGAGATGAATTCGAAACCGTACGAAATATGGAGCTACTACGAGCTGAACCGGGAATTTATCTTCGTCGATATAAGCGGTTTTGGCGAATATCGGCTACAGAATACGGATTGGGATATCGGCGGCATAAGACCTCGCTGATAATGGTAATCACCAGAACAATCGTAATCATATGTTTGAGCGTAAGCATCGTCCTGGCATCCTGGTCGGAAAGTGCAATCGTGATAGAAATCAGTTTCACGGGTAATTATGTGTTTTCATCGCAGCAGCTTCTGGATGCTATGAGCACAAAAATTGGTACGGTTCTGATTCCTTCCGTCATTTTAAACGATGTCCGGTCGGTACTTTCTCTTTACCATCAGCGTGGCTGCTACTTTGCCAAGGTATACGTCGACACACTGATATACTCTGCAGATAGCAGCGAGGTGGCCATCTTGATCTCGATCAATGAGGGATCGCCGCTTACTATCGGTGAATTACGGATCAAAGGAAGTTTAATTCTTTCTGAGGGAGAAATTCTTGAAAGATTTCAGACCAAAACCGGAGATTACCTGTTTACTGCCCTGCTTGAAGACGATATTGATAACCTCATCAGTATGTACGGACGCATGGGATTTCCTTTTACATCCATTCAAGTGCAGGACGTCTCTTTGATGAGAGGCAAAGAGGAGACGAACATCAGCGTGACCATTGGGGTGGACGAGGGTAAAAAGGTCACAATCGATGAAATACAAGTCATAGGAAATACGGCGACCGACGCTGATGTGATTATACGTGAATCGCGCATAAGGTTGCATGAAACGTATAACCGCGAAAAAATCGACCGGATTCCAAACCGCCTGCGCAGGCTCAATATTTTCTCTCAGGTAGATGAGCCTGATGTATATAGCACGTCCTACGGAGGCGGGGTGGTTATCAAAGTTGTAGAAGGAAAAACAGCTACTTTTGACGGCATCGTGGGGTATGCGCCTGCCACGGGGGGAAGCGGTACGTTTACCGGTATGATAGACATCGGGATGCGTAATCTCTTCGGGACCGGCAGAAAATTTCGGGTTCACTGGTCGAAGGATGAACGGAATTCTCAGGACGTGCATCTCAGCTATGTGGAACCATGGATTTTTAATTTCCCCTTAAACGCCGCTGTCGCATTTGACCAGCGACAGCAGGATAGTACGTACGTTCGACGCGGCATCAAGGGACAGACTGATCTTCTTATTGATGAATCGCTCACCTTAAGTGGTGTGTTCGGTCAGCAGACAGTTATCCCGTCGGGTACAACCACGAAACTGATGAAAAGCACGAGAATTGTCGCAGGAGTTGAAGTCGGTTACGATACTCGCGATCAGATTCTTAATCCGATCCGGGGAATAGCGTACTCTACACACTACAACATTGAGAGAAAAAAAACAATCGAGGAGCGGACCACTCTTCAACGCGTTGGCATCGATCTTGATATTTTTATGCAGGTATTCAGTCGACAGATTTTACATATCGGGCTTCATGGCAAAACGCTCACCGGCGGAGGTATAGAAATCGGCGACCTCTACCGGTTTGGCGGTACAAATACGTTTCGTGGATACCGTGAAAACCAGTTTCTTGGGAAAGATATCGCGTGGACGAATTTGGAGTACCGATTAATCCTCACATCCCGGTCGTTTGTTTATGGTTTTTTTGATACCGGATACTTCCTTCTGCCTGCAGATGAGGTTGCTGACATTTCCTCTGCACGGGATTACCTCATCGGTTATGGGGCCGGTATTCGTTTTGAAACAGCTATCGGGAACATCGGTGTAAGCTTTGGTTTCGGTGAAGGGGATTCATTTTTCGAAGGGAAAGTGCATTTCGGAATTATAAATGAATTTTAAATTGGTTCAATTATTAAAAATATTTTTTTAAACAGTTTCGTAACGTACGATGGCAGATCTGCGCATTGAACGGGAATTATGGAACCGCGGTCTGAGATATATTGCCGGTGTGGATGAGGCCGGTCGGGGACCGCTGGCAGGACCGGTAGTGGCGGCTGCAGTGGTATTCCCTCATTATGTTGAGATTAAGGGAATTGACGACTCTAAAAAACTCTCTGAACGAACGAGGGAAGAATTGTTTAAAGTTATCCTGGATTCTGCGGTTAGCATAGGCGTGGGGATCGTAGATCATATAGTTATTGATGAAGTGAATATTCTCAACGCCACATTCCGCGCGATGCACACAGCAATAGCACGACTTGATTGCGAACCGGAGCATCTTCTCGTCGATGGGCCGTATTTTGCCGGAGCGAATATCCCATACACGACGATTGTTGATGGTGATACAATATCCGTTTCAGTTGCAGCTGCATCAATCGTAGCCAAGGTAACACGTGATCGTCTTATGCGTCAGTATGACAGGGAGTACCCTCAGTATGGTTTTGCGCATCACAAGGGGTATGGGACCCGTGAGCATATCGATGCCATCAGGAAATTCGGATTATGCACAATCCACCGGAGGAGCTTTCACGTCTCATCCCTGAAGAATCATGACCATGAATGACCGACGGGCGAGAGGGCAAGCAGGGGAGAGCCTCGCGGTTGATTATTTACTGAAAAAAGGTTATCGTATTCTTCAGCGAAATTACCGCTACGAACACGGTGAAATTGATATCATTGCGGAAGACGGAGATGTTCTCGTCTTCATCGAAGTAAAATCATTCCGATCTAAGAAATTCGGCGAACCGG
>CAYGXH010000042.1:0-12967 GCA_964353675.1 uncultured Chlorobiaceae bacterium | reverse complement strand
AAAGCGACGACGTATCTCTCCTCGCAGTTCAGGGCCCGGATTCCATGAAAACGCTGCAAAAGCTGACCGCGACAGACCTTAGTAAAATGGAATATTATACGTTCGTGCACGGCAAGATTGCCGGCATCGATGCAGTAATTTCCAGGACCGGCTATACTGGTGAACTGGGATTTGAAATCTATTTCAAATCATCGCGTCCTCTCGCCGATTCCGTATGGAATGCAATAATGGATGCAGGCAGAGAGTACCCAATTAAACCGATCGGTCTCGGAGCTCGTGATACACTGCGGCTGGAAAGTGGATTTTGCCTGTATGGAAACGATATCGATCGGACTACAAATCCGCTCGAAGCCGGTCTGGGCTGGATAACCAAACTGGATAAAGGTGATTTCATCGGGCGAGATGTGTTGTTAAAAGTTAAACAGGACGGTCTGAAAAGAAAGCTTGTCGGTTTCACCATCGATGAAGACAAGGCATTCCCGCGCCATGGTTATGAAATCAAAGCAGACGGTAAAACAATCGGGGTCGTCACAAGCGGGACGGTATCACCCGTACTGGATAAGGGGATCGGGATGGGATACGTAACAATCCCGTATGCTCAACTGGGAAGCACGATTCACATTCTCATACGCAACAAGGAAATAAAGGCACAGGTCACAAAAATTCCATTCATAAAAAAATGAAATTGAATAAGAAGATATTGAAGATTACAGTCCATCTTACTCCCGCGGCCATCGACGAGATGGAAATGAAAGATAAAAACGTCGTCGTTGTCGATGTCCTCCGGGCAAGCACTACGATCGCTGCAGCGCTCAAGAACGGTGCAAAAGAAATAATACCTGTGAACAGCGTAGAAAATGCGGTCAAGATCTCGGGGAGTCTCTTCGGGGATGTTACACTGCGGGCGGGCGAACGGAACGCGAAGATGATCGAGGGATTCAATCTGGGGAATTCTCCCCTTGAATGCACAAAGGAAGTCGTACAGAGTAAATCGATAATATTCATGACGACGAACGGATCTGTTGCGATTCTCCGCGGCAGGCATGCAAAGAATCTCGTCGTCGCCGGTTTTGTTAACATTACCTCCGTAGTCGAATTTCTTAAAACCCTCCGGGAAGACTTTACGATCATATGCGCCGGTAAAGAAAATAATTTCTGCATCGAAGATACCGTTTGTGCGGGGAGAATAATTAAGAAACTTATGAGAGCTATAGACGAAGAGGTGGTCCTTGATGATGCCGGTACCACTTCGCTCATTTTGGATACCTACTACGGTAAACAGATCGCTAAAATGTTAAAGTCATGCGATCACGGGCGTTATTTGGCAGAAATCGGTTTTGCTGATGACCTCAAACTCTGCGGTAGCATCGATGCGATCAACGTTCTTCCTCTCTTCATTGGGAATGTTATAAAACTCGCAAAATCTTCTCCTGGAAATGGCTGACGAAGAGAGCAGTACTAAAGGCATGTATGCCTGAAAAAATAAAACATCCATCTTCATCGAAAAAATCGGCAGGTCAGCGAACTACCGAACGACGAAGATACCTGTTTGCATTTATAAGTATACTTGTCGGTATCCTGATGATGCTGAGCATCCTGAGTTTCTCTCCCCCCGACGAAACCGTTCTTGAACATCTCTCCTTCGTTGATGTGTTTCGTCTTCCTTTCAACGACGAGGTGAAAGCGCTGGCTGGCGAACTTCACAACACGCTGGGTCTTTTTGGTGCACTGACGGCGAATTTCTTCGTACTTGGGACGATCGGCTATGCATCGCTCTTTATTCCGCTGCTAATTATCATCTGGGCATGGATCATCGTCAGAAAACATGGAATCGGCAAGATCCTTACCTTCACAAATTATGTTATTATCGGAGGTCTTCTCGTAGCAACAACCTTCGGTTTACTGAATATGCTGATTGTACACGTCGGCAGTCAGTGGAGCGGACTGGTTGGAGCTTTTCTTGCCGATATAATGGTACGATTGCTCGGGCGTGTTGGCGCCCCGATAGTTGCGTTCACCGCACTGTTCATAACCGTCATCCTTGCAGTCGATCTCGACATCCATAAAACGATCGAGCGTTTTAAATTCTGGGGAATTGCGGTAACGGGAATGCTGAAACGATCTCCTAAAAGCGAGAGACAACGGGAACCTGATGAGGATTCGATTCGGATATATAAGACTGAAGAGGGGATCCCTGCTGCGGAGCCGGTCGATACAATTGATGCAGATGAATCCGGAGAATCTGGTGAAATCCCTGATGAAGAGGAGGAAATCGACAAAGCCGTAGAACAAAATACATATGAAGAGCAGGTCGAAGAGCCGGTAGTCGAAGAGAAAAGTGCGGATGAACCCCAAACGGATGAAACAAACGGCGCCGGATCGGGTAACGTGGAAATTGATTACGTTCAGCCGTCGGTAGATTTGCTCGATACTCCGAAACATAGCGATGCAATACCGGAAGACGAATTGAAAGCGAATGCGGAACTGGTACGGACGAAGCTTGCAAATTTTGGAGTTGAGATCGTGCATGTCAGTGTGACACCGGGTCCCGTCGTAACACTGTATGAATTGGTGCCCGCATCGGATGTTAAAATAAGCCGGATCGTGAGTCTTGCTGACGACCTTGCCCTTGCGCTGGCTGCCAAAGGAATTAGAATCATGGCGCCGATTCCGGGAAAGAGCGCCGTCGGAGTTGAAATTCCCAATAGAAATCCTTCGATTGTTAACCTGCGCAGCGTGATTAATTCGGCAAAATACCGCGAGATGAAAGCGGCGCTCCCACTCGCCATCGGGAAGACAATCTCGGGCGACGTGTACACCGATGACCTCGCAAAAATGCCCCACCTGCTCATTGCAGGGTCTACGGGATCGGGGAAGAGTGTTGGAATCAACACCATAATTGCCAGTCTCCTGTTCCGTCTCTATCCGCACGATGTAAAATTCATCATTATCGATCCCAAGAAAATTGAACTTTCATTGTACAGCAGATTGAAGTACCACTTTCTCGCTGTATCCCCGGATATTGAGGAAGAAATCATCACGACACCCCAGAACGCCGTCATAGCGCTCAAAGGAGTAGAGGCGGAGATGGAGGAACGGTACGACAAGCTTGCGGCAGCCGGGGTTCGCGGCATCGAGGATTATAATGAACGGTTAAGTACCGGAAGACTGCGGGAATCCGAGGGTATAACTCACCGGATCATGCCCTATCTTATCGTTATAATAGACGAACTTGCCGATCTGATGATGACGGCCGCCCGCGAAGTTGAAGAGCCGATTGCCCGGCTTGCACAGCTCGCCCGTGCCGTAGGCATACACCTCGTGCTGGCGACACAGCGGCCATCGGTGGACGTCATCACAGGCGTGATTAAAGCCAATTTCGCGGCGCGTATCGCTTATCAGGTGGCATCGAAAACCGATTCGCGCACTATCCTTGATATGAATGGCGCCGAACAGCTCCTGGGAAATGGCGATATGCTTTACCTCCCGGCAAAGGATCCGAAACCAATCCGCATACAGAACGCATACATATCGACCGAGGAGGTTGAAAGGATAACTGAATACATAGGTCGACAGAAGGGTTATCCGAAACCGTATCAGCTCCCGTCTATCCTGAACAGGAAAAAGAGCGGAGCACGAAACGGATCGACGGAACAGGATGAACTCTTTCTGGAAGCGGCGCAGACAGTCGTGCGGCATCAGCAGGGCTCGGTCTCTCTCCTGCAGCGACGACTCAAAGTCGGATATTCACGCGCTGCACGTCTGGTCGACGAGCTGGAGTCTGCCGGCATTGTGGGGCCCTACGACGGAAGTAAAGCCCGCGAAGTGCTGGTCGAGGACGAAGAACAGTTGAGGCAAATTTTGAAGGGCCAACGATGAAGAGGATTCACCCGGGGTGGAAGTCCATTATAACGGCATCTCTCGTTTTTCTCGCTCTTGCGTTTGCGGATGAGAAAGGAGACAAGATTATCGAAAAATTACAGAAGAAATATCGCGCGGTAAAGGATGCGACTGTCTCTTTCACGCAGGAAGTGAAATTTGGCGCCACCGGTGCGGAGCAGTCTTTCTCCGGTACATTGTATATGAAGAACGGAAACAGTTACCGCATCGAGATGGAAGATCAGACGATAGTTACAGACGGAGAGTCGGTATGGCGCTATACCGGAATGAACAAACAGCTCCTCATCGACAGGTATCGGGAGGATCCGCGGGGATTTTCGGCTGAAAACATACTCGTCAATATACCGGAACGCTTCACATCCGTTGTCCTTGGGAAGGAAAAAATATCCGATCGGGAAACTCTCATCCTTAAATTGACACCGAAGGAAGAGAGAAGCGCCGCGAAGTGGATGAAATTATGGATTGACGAGGGGGAAGTCATCATAAAGAAAATTCAGATTCTGGATCTGAGCAATAATCTCATGATTTACAGCATTGATACGATTTCATTCAACAACGGCTTGTCGGTAAAAATGTTTCATTTCGAAACCCCAGACGGGGCAAATGTCATAGACCTCCGGTAGCATAAACATCATCGTCATCACCCCATGCGCCCGCGTTATAAAAATCTGATCAATTACGGACTGAGTATAGGATTGACCGCCGTGTTCCTCTATTTCGCATTCAGAGGAACCGATCTTGTCAGCCTTTGGAACATCCTGTCGCAGACGAACTACGTCTGGGCACTCTCCCTTATTCCATTATTAATGATCAGTAATATGTTTCGGGCATGGCGGTGGAAATATTTTCTTCAACCGATAAAAAAAGGCATATCGTTCCGCAACCTCTTTTCGGCGACAATGGTCGGATACATGCTCAATAATGTTCTCCCAAGACTCGGTGAGGTGGGGCGCCCCTATGCGATCGGTAAGCTGGAGGGTATTTCACGCACTGCCGCGTTCGGTACCATCTTCATGGAGCGGGTGTTCGATATCCTCTCCTTTATGATTGTGATCGCACTCATCCCGCTTGTTTATTCGGGTCCATTGACGGAGACATTCCCATGGCTTGAGGAAACGGGTTTCTGGTTGACAATCACGACGCTGTTTTTCCTCGCGTTTTTTACGTTCCTGATGCTCCGCCGGGATATCGTCATAAAATTTTTACAGTTTGTCACCCGGCGACTCTCCCCGGGAAAAGCGAAGTTCGTTGAATATGTCACTCATTCGTTTCTAGACGGCTTCCTTTTTCTTAAAGAACCACGCCACTATTTCATGATAATAATACTCAGTGTTCTTGTCTGGGTATTCTATATTATCATGATGTACGTCCCTTTCTATGCGTATAACATGACGGAACGGTATTCACTCGATTTCGGTACGGCGCTTGTTGCACAAGCCATCTCAACCATCGGTTTCATACTGCCGACACCCGGAGGAACAGGGTCGTACCATTACTTCGTTATCCAAACTCTGACTCAGCTCTACAAAGTGGATGAAGAGGTCGCACGTGGTTATGCAACCGTTACTCATGCAATCGGTTTCCTCGGAACGATGATCGTCGGTATATTCTATTTCCTTCGCGACAAACTGCACCTGGGAGATTTTGCAAAACGTGATTTAAGCCATGTTGCTTCTGCCGAACATTCATCTGAACCGTCTTCACCTCCCGGACAATCGGAAAAAAAATAAAACCTGAACTATTTAATCATCATCAGTAAATAATAAATATCCTTAGGAGAAACCATGTCGTTATCCAGACTTCTTATGTCCTTCTTCATCTCTGCTCTTATCGTCTCGTGCCCGGCAGCGGCGCAAAAAAAGACGGATAAATCATCCGCCCAAAAGGGTAATCCTGTTGTCACTATGAAAACATCTATGGGTACAATAAAAATTGAGTTATTTGCCGACAAGGCGCCGGTGACTGTGAAGAATTTTTTAAGTTATGCGGATGAAAAATTTTTCGACGGTACGATATTCCATCGCGTCATCAGTAATTTCATGATTCAGGGCGGTGGATTCACCAAATCGGTTCCTATCCGTGAGAAACCTACAAAGGCACCCATAATCAATGAATCAACCAATGGTCTGAAGAATGACCGCGGTACTATTGCAATGGCGCGTATGATGGAGCCTAATAGCGCAACATCACAATTTTTCATAAACGTTATCGACAACAAAATGCTCAACAAAAGTCAGGGAAATGCCGGGTATGCGGTTTTTGGGAAGGTGACCGGAGGGATGGATGTCGTCGATAAAATCCGTGCGGTGGCCACCGGTAACGGTCTCGCAATATCCCTCTATAACGGAAAAGAGATCCAGCAGACGTTGCAGGATGTACCGCAGGTGCCTGTCGTTATAGAATCAATCCGCAGAGCGAACTGAAGATCGCATCTCCAGAGCTGGTAATCAGAGGAACCGTAACGTGCTAAAATCCCCCTCATCCATTACGACGCGAGAGGATCTCAGGGAATCCATAATTAACAAGAATATATTCCCTATCTACCTCTTCCATGGAAATGAGACTTATCTCATTGATGAAATGACGGTACTTCTGATCGGACAAATATTGAACGATTCGTCCAGGAGCTTCAACTATGATGTTGTCGACGAAGCGGATGCCAGGGATGTTATCAGCCTTGTTACTGCGTTTCCGCTGGAATCTGAAAGACGTGTTGTTGTCGTGAAAGATTTTGAGAAGATCGAAGGAAAGGAACTGCTCATCCCGCTTTTTGAAAAACCTGTCGATACAACGGTATTCATAGTGCGGACCGAGAAACCTGACTTCAGGACAAAGGTGTACAAGGCTCTTCAGCAAGCGGCTGTTGTCGTAAAATTCAAACAACTCTATGAAAACGAGATTACGGCATGGATTCGAAGCCGAGTGAAAAAAGAGGGAAAGGAAATATCAACCGAGGCATCTGAACTGCTCCAGTCGTACATCGGACGGTCGCTCCGCGAGGTAAGCAATGAAATCGATAAGCTTTTTATATTTGTCGGGGATAAAACTACGATTGATGATGACGATGTGAGTGCCGTTGTCGGTATGTCCAGGGAGTACAATATTTTTGAGCTCCAGAGGTCCATCGGTAAAAAGGATCTGACAAATACGCTGAAAATTATGCAATGTATGGTTGATGCCGGAGTATCACCCATCGGCATCGTCTCAATGTTGACGAAATATTTTTTGAATATCTGGGTTTTCCAGGAGGCGTCTTCGCAAAAATATTCTGATGGGGAACTCGTCAAGTCATTAAAACTGAAGGACTTCGCTTTGAAGGAGTACCGTCTCGCATCCCAGCTCTATTCATCTTATCAGCTGGAAAATTGTTTTCAAATGTTGCTCGAAGCCGACGAAGCGTTGAAAACCAGCCGACCTCCATCGGTAGTTCTCTCCCTCCTCGGATATGCCGTCATCCGCGGTAAACCTGAATCTCTCCGTTCCCTGTAAACAACCGCCTGTGTCCGGTTGTTGTTTTTTATAAAGTGTCTCATTACATTAATAAATAACGATATTTAAAAATATTTGTGTGAATATTATGAACCGCTACCAGTTTACCATTATCATGTCCCTTCTGTTCTCAACGTTCGTTGTTGCACAGGAGAAGCAGCAGATTAATGAGAAGGAATATTTCAAACAAGAAATATCCCGCTATAAAAAGCTCTTTGAGTATCAACAGCAGAATAACATCCTGGCGGGTGAAACGTTCGATGTAAGCTACTACAAAATTGATTTCACACTGACGACGTCGCCCGAATACCTCAGCGGTATGGTCAGGATGGAGGCCGTAAGCACAGTCAGCAATCTTACCGCCATAACTCTCGATCTCATGAATTCAATGAATGTCGATTCCGTAAATGTGGGCGGTGTGCCTGCCGTCTTTGTACAGAATCCCGCCACCGTCGATATCACACTCGACCGATCATATACCGTCGGCGAGCTCGTAACTGTCGGGGTTTTCTATCAGGGGGTCCCCGGAAGCAGCGGCTTCGGCAGTTTTGAGTTTTCTTCTCATAGCGGTACCCCGTGGATCTGGTCGCTGAGCGAGCCATACGGAGCGAAAGACTGGTGGCCTTGCAAAGATCACCCGAGCGATAAGGCTGATTCTGTCGATATCCTTGTGACCTGCAATTCGGCGTACAAAGTCGGGGCGAATGGCAAACTTCAATCAGTTACTAACAATGGAGACGGAACTGTCACTTATAGTTGGAAAGAGACCCACCCAATATCGACCTACCTTGTATTCATTGCCGTTACAAATTACGCAGAATTTTCAAATTGGTTTAAGTATTCACCAACCGATTCCATGGAAGTACTAAACTACGTATTGCCTGAGCATCTTGCTTCTGCACAAGCGGGCCTTCCGCGTGCGGTAGATGGATTGGAGATTTTTTCCGACCTCTTCGGCCTGTATCCATTCATTAATGAGAAGTACGGTCACTCTGAATTCGGATGGGGAGGCGGTATGGAGCACCAGACAATGACGTCCCTTGGCGGTTTCAGTGAGGGCCTGGTTATACACGAACTCGCACACCAGTGGTTTGGCGATATGATTACCTGCCGGACCTGGCCCGATCTCTGGCTCAATGAAGGATTTGCAACGTACTGCGAAGCATTGTACAACGAGGTTAAATACGGCACAGGTTCATATTGGAGCACGATCAATTCGGAAATTTCAAGCGCGAAAAATGCAACTGGAACGCTATACCTGCAGGATACTTCCGGCGTCGGTTCGATGTTCAACTATTCACGCGTTTACGCGAAGGGTGCGGTTGTTCTCCATATGCTCCGGCACGTGATAGGTGATAGCTTGTTTTTCCAGGCCCTCTACAACTATTCTAATGATCCGCGTTTCAAGTACGGAACTGCAATCACTGCCGATTTGCAGGAAGTCTGTGAGACCACTTCGGGAATGGATCTCGATTACTATTTTAACGAATGGGTGTACGGAGAAAGCTACCCGCGCTACGAGTATAGCTGGCTTACTGAACCCGATGGCGATAGGTACTCGGTCTCCGTCACCATAGGTCAGAGCACACCCACATCCAATCCGCCGTTTTTTACAATGCCCGTGGATCTCAAAGTGACTGGAATAGCATGGGACACGACTGTGACCGTTTTCAATAATGCAATTCAACAGACATTTACTTTTTCCGTCGCACAGAATCCCAACGGAGTTCAGCTTGATCCGGAGGGATGGATCATGAAGGGCATCGTATCAGGCAATATATCCATCCAGCCGATAACAAAGTATTTTGGCGATGTCGTCATCGGCATCGGCAAGAAAGACAGCGTTACGGTGACGAATTATGGTGCGGCGTCAATAACAGTGACTACTTCATCGACTCACTCCGACTTTACCGTTACACCTTCGTCATCAACAATTACGCCCGCTGCGAGTAAAAGGTTTTACATAACCTTCACGCCGTCCTCATACGGCAACCAGACGGGAGACGCGCTGTTCAGCTATGCAGGCGTCGGATCGCCCGACAGCGTGGTCGTCTCGGGGAATGGAGTAGATCCGACCATATCTTACCAGATGCTGCGTAACTGGAATATCGTTTCAATACCCCTTACCGTCGACGATCTGCGGAAAACTATTTTATTCCAAACAGCAGCGTCCGATGCATTCGGGTATGATTATGGAACAGGTAACTACATACCGGAAGATACTCTTGAATATGGCAGAGGGTATTGGTTGAAATTTTCCAGCGCACAGCCGGTCAATATTCAGGGAGCATATAGAGAGATTGACACTATCGATGTTATTGAAGGATGGAATCTTATAGGTTCACTTTCGGAACCCATCGCGACCAGCGCTATCGAAAAAGACCCGATGGATATGGCAATGTCTGAATTTTTCGGTTTCGACGGCGCCTATTTCCTTGCTGATTCCATTTTACCTTCGAAAGGGTATTGGGTAAAAGCTGATCAACCCGGGAAATTAATTCTTAACTCCGGCGCAATTTCGGCAGGCATTCAACCTGTCACGGGGCAACTTGAAAAGTATCAGACCTTGAAGGTGTGCGATGCAGGCGGATATTGCCGGACTCTGTATTTCGGATATTCAGGCGCCGGTATTAACAATATGATGTATGATCTGCCGCCGCTTCCCCCCGACGGAGTCTTTGATGTTCGCTTTGGGACAAATTCTTTTGTTTCGATTTTTTCCGAAAATGGTGTGAAGGAAATGTCTATAGAAATAAATTCTGCCAAATTTCCCCTGACTATATCATGGGAAAATAATGACGGCGATAATTCCTTCTCGCTTATGGTTGAGAATAATGATATTCCGCTGAATGGCAATGATGAAATATCCCTTTTTGCACAACCGGAACAGTTATATCTGAAAGTTACGGATCATAGTGTCAGCTCATTGCCTGAAGCTTTTGCATTAAAACAGAATTATCCGAATCCATTCAATCCGGTAACTCAGATTTTCTACGAATTACCTGTCGATCGTCATGTAACATTACGGGTGTACGATGTGCTTGGCAGAGAGGTTGCTATTGTCCTCGACGAATTTCAAAAGGCGGGCTACAGATCATCGACCTTTGATGCCGGAAATCTTCCGAGCGGTTTTTACTTCTACAAACTCCAGGCGGGTGGATTTGTAGATGTGAAAAAAATGCTCATTCTGCGTTAATAGCTGCCGATCGGCATGTAAATAACATAAGCAGGGTTGTTGTTTTTCCTTCTTGCTTCAATCCTTAATTTTCCGTAAATTTATACGGTTTTGAAGTAGTGCGCCAATCCCGCCCTTAAGAAAAACGGACGGGATGGCGTTTTTTATCTCATTCACAAAGGTTTTTCCCATCAGGTTTTTCTGTGTTTGAAGAATTAACTCAGAAATTAGAGAGTATTTTTAAAAAGCTCCGGGGCCAGGGCAAAATCAGTGAGTCCAATATTGCTGATTCACTCCGCGAGGTCCGGAGGGTGTTGCTCGACGCCGACGTCAATTACAAGGTAGTCAAGCAGTTTATCGATGACGTTCAGAAAAGATCGGCCGGTCAGGATGTCCTGACAAGTATAACGCCGGGCCAGCTTATAGTGAAAATCATATTCGATGAGCTGGTTACCCTCATGGGTTCGAAACAGGCGGAGCTACAATTTGCGCAATTACCGCCCACCATCATTATGGTCGCGGGTTTACAGGGATCCGGGAAGACAACGTTCTGTGCAAAACTAGCGCACTACCTCGTTGGAAAAGGCAGATACCCCATGCTGGTAGCTGCCGACGTTCAGCGACCCGCTGCGATTGATCAGCTTGAAATGCTGGCGAATAACATTCATGTGCCGGTGGTTTCAATGCGCGATAAGAGTGCGCTGGAAATTGCATCTGAATCTGTCGCCCATGCGCGTCGCGGCGCTCGCGATGTCCTTATCATCGATACCGCGGGACGTATGCATCTCGATGAAGAAATGATGCGCGAGGTGGAGATGATCAAGGAACGTGTACAACCTCATCAGATTCTTTTCGTCGTAGACGCAATGACGGGGCAGGACGCGGTGAACATGGCGAAGGTTTTTTATGATCGCTTGCGTTTTGATGGCGTAGTGATGACGAAGCTCGACGGTGATACGCGCGGCGGAGCGGCGCTTTCGATTCGCGCTACTGTCGGCAAACCGATTATGTTCGTCAGTGTCGGAGAAAAACTCGATGCGCTCGAAGTATTTCATCCCGACCGCATGGCATCGAGAATACTCGGCATGGGTGACATTGTCACTCTCGTGGAAAAGGCTCAGGAACATTATGATGAGCAGAAGGCGCTGAAGCTTGAAGAAAAACTTCGCAAATCGGAGTTTACATTTGAAGATTTTCTTGATCAGCTCCGCGAAGTGAAGAAAATGGGATCTCTCGAACAGATCATGGGCATGATTCCGGGTTTGAACAAATTACCGGCAAATACGGCTGTCGATGACCGGGCGCTCGTCAGGATCGAAGCTATTATACAATCAATGACTCCGGAGGAACGGAGAAAACCCAACCTTCTCAATGGTTCAAGGCGGCGGCGTATCGCCATCGGAAGCGGGACAACGGTGCAGGAAGTAAACAGGATGGTAAAACAGTTCAGCGAGATGCAGAGGATGGTGCGGACTATATCGAAGGGGAAGATTCCTAAAATGTTACGTGGTATGGGGGTACCACACTAAAACAGATGTCGTATTACTATTATCTTTCGTAAGGAGAAACATTGTGGTTAAACTGAGATTGCGGCGCGTGGGAAAGAAGAAACAACCGGTATACAAAATTGTTGTTGCTGATTCCCAGGCTTCGCGGGATGGAAAAATCATCGAAGCGATCGGTACGTACAATCCGCTAAAGCATCCGATGGTAATCAACGTGAATGAGGATCATCTCTTCAAGTGGCTCAAACGGGGCGCGCAGCCGACCGACACACTGAGGAGTCTCCTTCAGCGTAAAGGATTGTGGCTGAAGTGGTCCATGGTTCGTAAAGGTGCAGATGAGCCTGCCATTATGATTGCCATGGAGCGCTGGCAGAATCAGCAGGAGGAAAAGAATAGCCGTGATGTGGAACGAAAAGCGCGTCGTAAAGCGGCGTTGAAGAAAAAGAAAGTTACGGAAGCGCCGGCAGCTCCAACAGCTCCGGCTGCACCGCCTCCGGCACAACCGGAAGCGGTTCCTCCGGCGTAACAGGTTTAGATCGATTAATAGGTCACTAACTCATAACTGCAGCCGTTCCGCAGACGTCCGGTTGAAGAATCTCCGGGACGCGTAGGATTATGTGTTATATTCCACGCAGAGATTCGACGGTTTGAATAAATCAATGGAGGGCGCATGAAGGAATTCGTCGAATACATTGCCAAAATGCTCGTCGATCAGCCCGATAGTGTAACGATCGAGGAGGAAACGTCGGATGATAAAATCATCCTGAAGCTGAAAGTTGCACAGCCGGATATCGGGAAAGTTATCGGCAAAAAGGGCAGAACAGCTTTCGCATTGCGTACACTTGTTGCAGCAGTTGGTAAAAAAACCGGAAAGAAAGTGCGGCTTGAAATACTGGAC